>DASWAK010000147.1:0-2740 GCA_036391175.1 Pseudolabrys sp. | reverse complement strand
AGGTCCGTTCTTACCCGAGGAACGCATGGGATATCCAATCACGAACGCTTTGCCAATTGCGCGACATGTTGCAACATGTCGCGCAATTGGCAAAGCGTTCGTGATTGGATATCCCATGCGTTCCTCGGGTAAGAACGGACCTTTTTTTATTTCGCGCGTGCGCGGGAGCGCGGATCATTCCCGGGATTTGGGACAGACCAGATCTGCGCGCACGGTTGGCACGTTGACCCTCACACGCGTTGCCAAAAGCCGCGACGGCGAATGGTCCGCCGACGATTACGACGTGTTCGAGGGCAATCAGCACGTCGGCCGCATCATCCTCACAATAAAAGCGCCGCAAGGCATGCCGTGGTTCTGGGCAATCACCGCGCGACCGGACAGCACTCAAAATCATGGCTATGCCGTGAGCTGCGAACAAGCGTTCAAAGAGCTCAAGGCGCGGTGGGTGAACCCTTCGAGATTTTAGTGATTTTGTCCCGGATGCGCGCTTCTCGCTGACGCTCAGGGACGCTGCTTTGTCTCTTGTCTGTCTGGTTTGCGGCATCTCGCGGCAGCTAGCGACGGCTTGCGACCTTCTGCGACGCGGTTAAGATTTAGTGATCCAACGACGGAGAGCGATATGACGGCATTCAACATCGTGCGGTTTCGCGTCAAGCCAGGTCGCCAGGAGCATTTCGTCGCAGCCCACCGTAGCGCGAGGCCTAACTTTAAGGGTTTCCGCGGCGGCGCGCTTGTGAAGACCGGCGACCAAACCTTTTGCATCATCGGCGAGTGGACAAGCTTCAAGAAGCTCGCCGAAGCGCGGCCCGAGATGATCGGCATGCTCGACACGTTCCGCGATGATCTTGAAGATCTTGGCGGCGGCCTCGGCGTTACCGATCCGGTTTCTGGTGAAGTCGTGTTCAAACTGCAGGCGTCTAAACCTGCGCAGAAGAAAAAGCCGGGCGGGAAAAAGGCAGCGAAACGTAAGAAGCGCGTTTAACTACACATAGACCACCGCAAGAGCACGATGACCGCGAGCATGCTGATCGGCAGCACATAGCGTACATCGTGCCCGATGACGGCAGGGCGCGATTCCACAACGCGGTTGTTCTCGACGTGCGGCATCGCTTATCTTCACCGGCAGCCCAGCGCCGCCTCGGACCAACAACGCGAGGCGCGAACGGCTGTCCGCCATTCGCATTCATTGTCGGACGTAAATGTGTAGCGTAAGGAATCTCTACCTGAGCAGCGTTCACGACTATGTTCCTAGGACTTTTTACAAATCTTTTCCCAGGCAGCGGGGCACCCACGGCCGTTGGCCGCGACGAATGCGTGGAAACCTTGCGCAAAATCCAATAGCTTCAGCGCCGGACATAGGGGCGGGCGCGTGACCGACAAACGGACAAAAAATTCCGGCGTGATGATCGTCGCATTTGCGGCGGTCGCCGCCTGGCAAATCTACGATATGGCGACAGCGAGCGAGACGCCGAGCCGGGCGTTCGCAATTCTGCAATATGTCATTCTCGCCGGCCTCCTGCTCGGGTTCATCGGCGCGCTGCTCAATTTTGTGCGTTCGCAATAGCCGCGACTCGAGGCGCCAGAACGCCGGCTACGCGCAATGAACACACGGTCTGCGTCACATACTCGGCGTCATGGGCAGGCTTGACCCGCGCATCCATGATGAGCAGCCGCATGCAAAATCGCACTGCCAGTGCTGGAGATTTGCCTCATAACCCGACTTGCAATGCCCAGCAATGGCCGGGTGGAAAGGCCTGCGGCAATGAGCGTGCTTACATGCGCGGCGCGTCAGAATGGCAGCTGCGCGGGGACTGATCCCACAGCCATCCGCATTTGGTGCAGCCGCCAAGGCTGAAGCCAAGCAGAACGAGGCAGACGGTGGCGGCAAGACGCTTCCACATGGCGACAGCATAGCTCAGCCTGGCTGAGACCGCGAGCATGCTACTTCTTCGTCATTCCGAAGAGCGGCGAAGACGCGAACCCGGAATCCCAGATACAAGCACAACGCCCCTGTCTGGGTCTGGCGCTAAAGCGCGATCCCGGAATAACCGGTAGCGAGGTAACAGCAATCGCTTTCGACCTCGCGCAAGCGGCCTCCCCTGTCACCCGCTAGACTGCCGCGATGGCCCACGAACCGCCGCTGGAACTGCCGCCCGCCCTGCGCCGCCGGCTCGGCCTGCCGCTGCTGGTACTCTATGGCGTCGGCATCACCATCGGTGCCGGCATCTATGTTTTGATCGGAGCGGTTGCCGGTCACGCCGGGCGCTACGCGCCTTGGTCGTTCCTGCTCGCCGGGCTCGCCATGGCGCTCACGGTCGGTTCCTATGCCGAGCTCTCCACGCGCTTTCCGGTGAGCGCGGGAGAAGCAGCCTATGTGCGCGCCACCTTCCAATCGCGGTTCCTCTCCACATTGACCGGCCTCATCACCATCCTCATCGGCGTTATCTCGTCGGCCACGGCTTCGATCGGCGCCGCCAACTATATCAGGCAGTTCGTCGATTGGCCGCGCGACGTCATCGTTGTGCTGGTGCTGGCTGCGCTTGGCCTTGTCGCCGGCTGGGGAATTCTTGAATCGGTGCTGCTCGCCAGCCTGTTCACGCTGATCGAAGCCGGCGGGCTCGTGATCATCATCGTTGCGGGTTTCAAGGCCGGCGTTCCGGTAGCGTCGGCAATGGCCGTGCCGCCGCTCGATGGCGCCGTGCTTTCCGGCATTGCCTATGCCGCCCTGCTCGCTTTCTTT
>DASWAK010000146.1:0-1828 GCA_036391175.1 Pseudolabrys sp. | reverse complement strand
CCGCACGGCATGCACAGCGTCACCCCGCACTTGATCGTGAGCGGGGCAGTCAAGGCGATTGAGTTCTATAAAAGCGTTTTCGGCGCGCACGAAGTTCGGCCGACGGCCACGATGCCGGACGGCAAGGTGATGCACGCGCATCTGAAGATCGGTGATTCGGACGTGATGCTGGCCGATGAATTTCCGCACAGCCCGGTGCGCTCGCCGCAGTCTCTGGGTGGCAGCGCGGTTGTGATGACGCTATATGTTCCCGATGTTGACGCCACATGGACGAAGGCGATCGATGCCGGCGCCAAGTCGGTCTGCCCGCTCAGCAACATGTTTTGGGGCGATCGCTACGGGATGATCCAGGACCCGTTCGGTCACGTGTGGGCCATGGCGACGCACATCGAAGACCTGACGCAGGCCGAAATCGACGAGAGGGCGAAGAAGGCGTTCGCGCCAATGAAGTAGGAGCTAAGCTGTCGCTAGCTCCTAGCAGGCTGCTGAAAAACCACTCGTAATCCACAGGGCCCGCATGCTACGAGGAGGCATGCGAGGCACGGATCAGCAGCAAAGCCACATCTTCAGTTATTTGTCTCCCGAAGCGCGGGTGCGGAAGGATCATCCGCTGCGCTCCATCCGAACGATGGTGGACGGAGTGTTGAGCCGCCTGTCGCGACACTTCGACCGCATGTATGCGAGCCAAGGCAGGCCATCGATTGCGCCGGAGAAACTGTTGCGAGCGCAAGTATTGCAGATGCTGTACTCGATCCGGAGTGAGCGGCTGCTGATGGAGGAGATCGATTACAGCATTTTGTTCCGCTGGTTTGTGGGACTGAACCTTGACGAAGAGGTTTGGGATGCGACGGTGTTCACCAAGAATCGGGATCGGCTGCTGGAGGCCGAAGTGGCCAAGCTGTTTCTGGGCGAAGTGGTTGAGCAGGCGCGGGAGAAGGGCTTGACCTCGGATGAGCACTTCACGGTGGACGGGACATTGCTGGAAGCGTGGGCGGGCGCGAAGAGTTTTCAGCGGAAGGACGGAACGAATCCGCCTTCCGACGATGATCCCGGCAATCCGACCGTGAACTTCCATGGCGAGAATCGGTCGAACCGGACGCACGAATCGAAAACCGATCCGGAAGCGAAGCTGGCGCGTAAGGGCGAGGGCAAGGAAGCGAAACTGAGCTACAGCGGCAATCTGCTGGTGGAGAACCGAAACGGACTGATTGTGAACGCGATGGTGTGGGAGGCCAACGGGAGGGCGGAGCGCGACACGGCGCTGCTGATGCTGGAGCAGATTCTGGGGCAGCGGCGGCTGACGGTGGCTGGGGACAAGGGCTTTGACACGGCGGAGTTCGTGGCCGAGTGTCGCCACATGCAGGTCACACCGCATGTGGCCCAGAACCTCAAACGGAATGGCGGCAGTGCGATTGATGAGCGCACGACTCGGCATAAGGGTTACGAGGTCAGCCAACGGAAGCGAAAGCGGATCGAGGAATGCTTCGGATGGCTGAAGACGATTGCCCTCCTTCGCAAGGTTCGGCATCGCGGCCTGTTCAAGGTGGATTGGGTGTTTACCTTCGCTTGTGCGGCGTACAACTTGGTGCGACTAAGAAACCTGTCGCTTCAGGCGGCGTAGTCGTTGGCCGTAGTGTCTTTGCTGGAGGAAAAGACGAGTTGAGCGCCAGCCGACAGGACCGAAACCGGCTCACTCCCACATCATTAGGCAACGAATAGGACAGATTCAGTGTGTAGAGGCTATTTTTCCGCAGCCTGCTAAGGCTCTGGCCTGTGCTGGCGATCGGCCAGCCGCGGGCGGGAATGGTCGCCGCCAGAACTCACTGAA
>DASWAK010000145.1:0-9865 GCA_036391175.1 Pseudolabrys sp. | reverse complement strand
GAAGTTTGTCGGGCTGCACCGCATATTCTCCCGCTCTTGGCTTTAATGCGGCTGCCTGCCGGTATTTCATTTCCTGCCTCTTTGATTGCCCAGTCATATGTTTCCTTGACGCAGATTGTTGTCAATGACAACATTCGCGCCCTCGGCTGATAACAGCATTTAACGAAGGGCCGCTATCACGGGAGGATACCCATGCTGAAAACGGTAAGATTTGTCGCGGTTCTAGTTATCTCGTTTTCGATGCCGGCTTTCGCAGAAATGAACGGCGCCACGCGCATCGGTGTTCTGAATGATATGTCTAGCGTCTATGCCGATTTTCAGGGGCCGGGCTCCGTTCTCGCCGCCCAAATGGCCGTCGAGGATTTCGCCAAACAATCGAAGCTCAAGGTCGAGATCATCTCGGCGGATCACCAGAACAAGCCCGACGTGGGGGCCGGTATCACGCGGCGCTGGTTCGACGTGGAGGGTGTCGACATGGTCATTGACTTGCCGAACTCGGCCGTCGCGCTCGCCGTGAGTGATATCGCGCAGGAAAAGAATAAGGTCGCAATCGGATCTGGTGCTGGCACAGCACTTCTCACAGGTGCGAAATGCTCGCCAAATTTCGTGCACTGGACGTATGACACCTGGGCCAACGGCCATGCACTTGCGCGTGGAGTTCTTGCGGCAGGTGGGAAGTCTTGGTTCTTTATTACGGCCGACTATGCTTTCGGGCACGATTTGGAAAAACAGGCGAGTGATGAAGTTGCCGTCAGCGGAGGCAAGGTCGTCGGTAGCGTCCGTCATCCGCTTGGCGTCAATGATTTATCCTCTTTCATTTTGCAGGCTCAGGCTTCCAATGCTGACGTGGTTGCCCTGGCGAATGCCGGTGGCGATACCGTCAATACAATTAAACAAGCTGCCGACTTTAAGGTCGGAGCAAAACAAAAAATCGCCGCCCTGATTTTCGATCTGCAGAGTGTGCCGGCAATCGGGCTGCAGACCGCGCAGGGACTTACGGCGCTCAATGCCTGGTACTGGGACATGAACGATCAATCGCGAGCGTGGTCGAGGCGTTATCAGGAGCGACATCCGAAAAAAATGATGCCAAATCACATGCAGGCCGGCGTCTATGCCGGTGTGCTACATTACCTCAAAGCTGTTGAAAAACTCGGTTCGCCTTCGGACGGACGCGCAGTGGTCGCCACAATGAAGGCAATGCCAACTGACGACCTCCTGTTCGGAAAAGGGACCATCCGGCAAGACGGGCGAAAAATACATCCAATGTATCTTTTGCAGGTCAAAACACCGGCCGAATCCAAAAGCGAATGGGATGTCTTCAAGATCGCGGGCACCATTCCAGCCGACAAGGCTTTTCGCCCACTCGCGGAAGGTGCTTGCCCGCTAATTAGGAACTGAGCTTGTTGCGCAGGCGCGTCTGCGGCGACAAGATTGATTAACGTCGTCCAATGCTCAAGGACGGCAGCAGCCGAATAGGAGTACGCGGTGAATTCGCGACGTCCATCCAGTTCTATCCGCTCGTTATTGCCGGCTTCGCTCGCTGCGGAGCAGGACGGTCAGATCGCCATCCTGTGGTTAAAACGGCCCCACAAGCGGAACGCTCTCGATGACGAGACAATCATTGGGATTGAGCAATTCTTCACCTCGCTGCCGGACGACATTGGCGCGGTGTTACTCACGGGCGAGGGTGAACATTTTTCCGCAGGTCTCGATTTAACTGAATTGGAGGAAAGAGACGTTACGGAGGGGATTGCTCATTCTCGCCTTTGGCACGGGGCTTTCGAGAAAATTCAGTTCGGCAAGGTGCCAGTGGTCGCAGTGCTGCACGGCGCGGTGGTCGGCGGTGGCCTGGAGCTTGCTGCCGCGACGCATGTGCGCGTCGCCGAGCGTTCGGCTTTTTACGCACTCCCAGAAGGCAGCCGTGGCATCTATGTTGGCGGCGGCGGTTCGGTCCGGCTGCCACGGCTGATTGGCATGGCACGTATGATGGACATGATGCTCACCGGGCGAACTTATTCTGCGGAGGAAGGCCAGGCGTTCGGGCTGACCACATATCTTGTCGAACCTGGCAACGGCTTCGCCAAAGGCCTCGAACTGGCGCAACGCATTGCCGAAAATGCACCACTGACCAATTTTGCAGTCATGCATGCGTTGCCGCGCATTGCCGAAATGGATCCGGCGAATGGCTATGCAGTTGAAGCGTTGATGTCCGCGATTGCGCAAGCCGATCCTAACGCAAAAGCGCGTTTGAAGGACTTTCTCGAGAAGCGAACGCCGAAGGTGACGCGCAGTTAATGAACCAGCCGGAAGCCAATGACGAGCATAGCGCGAGAAGTTGAGAGCCGGGTAGACGCGCCGCTGCGTGCTGTGCGGTTGGGCAAGTCCGATCCCGTGGTCGAGCATCGTGCCGACGGAGTGATGTGCATTCGCGCGGCGCAGGATCTCGGCCGGTATCACGACACGCTAGGCCAGCCACTCAAACATTGGGCCAAGATCGCACCTGAGCGCATATTCCTCGCGCAGCGCGATGCCCAAGGCCATTGGCGCAAACTTACCTATGCGCAAGTACTGTTCAACGTGGAGCGAATTGGTGCTGCACTGTTGCGGCGTGGGCTTTCCGCCGAAAGACCGATCGTGGTGTTGTCTGGCAACGACATCGAGCACGCGCTGCTCGGTCTCGCTGCGATGTATGTCGGCATTCCCTACGCGCCGATCTCGCCACCCTATTCCCTGATGTCGAGCGACTTCGGCAAGCTGCGGGTAATCATAAATCTGCTTACGCCAGGTCTAGTCTTTGCCAATGACAGCAGCCCATTCGCGCGGGCGCTCTACGAAACGGTACCGGACAACATTGAGCTGGTCGTAACGCGCAATCCGTTGCGCGATCGCAAGAACACATTGTTCTCCGATTTTCTCGGCGCCGCGGACGATGCCGGCATCGCCGCTGCGCACCGTGCCGTGGGGCCGGACACCATCGCCAAATTCCTGTTCACGTCCGGCTCCACCGGAAATCCCAAAGCGGTCATAAACACTCACCGCATGCTGTGCTCAAACCAGGCGATGCTTGCGTCCGGCTTCGCTTTCGTCGCCGCCGAACCGCCGGTGGTGGTGGATTGGCTACCGTGGAGCCACACCTTTGGTGGTAATCATAATTTCAACATGGTGCTCGTGAACGGCGGCTCGCTTTATATCGACGACGGCAACCCGACGCCGGCGGGCGTGCCAAAGACTGCAAGAAACCTGCGCGAGATCGCACCTACTATCTATTTCAATGTTCCCAAAGGTTATGAAGCACTGATCACGCACTTCCATGCTGACGACGCACTGCGCCGCAATTTCTTCAGTCGATTGAAAGTTCTTTTCTACGCCGGCGCCGCCCTGAACCAGACCACTTGGGACGAGCTCACGCGGCTCGCGGTCGAGACGACCGGCGAGCGCATTATTTTCCTGTCCTCACTTGGTTCAACCGAGACCTCGCCGTTGGCGCTCGCTTGCACGTGGGATTTCGATCGCCCCGGTAATATTGGCCTGCCAGCGCCGGGCGTCGAGCTAAAGTTGGTTCCGAACGAGGGCAAACTGGAGGCGCGGCTGCGCGGCCCGCACATCACCCCGGGCTATTGGCGTCAGGGGCATTTGACCCGCGAGGCGTTCGATGAAGAAGGCTTCTACAAGATCGGCGATGCGCTGAAATTCGTCGACCCGAATGATCCAGCCAAAGGTCTTCTTTTTGACGGCCGCATTGCAGAGGATTTTAAGCTCTCCACCGGCACGTGGGTCAGCGTGGGACCCCTGCGTGCGCGCTTCATCGATAAATTTGCACCATATGCCCGCGATGTCGTATTTGCCGGCGCCGACCGCGACGACATCGCGGCGTTGGTGTTTCCTGACATTGAGGCTTGTCGCAAGCTTGGCGGTCTTGCCGCTGACGCACCCCCAACCGATATCGTCAATGCGCCGCCGGTGCGTACAAAATTTGCGGAGCTGCTGGCCAAGCTCGCGGCGGAAAGCCCCGGCTCATCCACGCGCATAGAACGCGCGCTCCTAATGCCGGATCCACCGTCTCTGGATAAAGGAGAGGCGACTGACAAGGGCTCGATCAACCAGCATTTGGTATTGAAGAATCGCGTCGTTCTGGTGGACGAACTCTATGCCCTACCTTTATCGTCGCGAGTGATCGCAGTCGAAGGAAAGCGCTGATGGAAACCAAAGGACACGCGGCCATTGTCACTGGCGGTGCATCGGGCTTGGGCGCTGCTACCGCGCGCGCGCTGGCTGCGGCCGGGGCCAAAGTTGCAATTGTCGATGTCAACGAGAAGGCGGCTAACGAAATCGCAGGGGAGCTCAAGGGTGTCGCCGTCGCCTGTGACGTGGCTGACTCCGCTAGCGGCGAAGCGGCGGTAAAGAAAGCCGCCAACGCGCATGGACCCGCGCGCATCCTGGTCAATTGTGCCGGCGTCGGTCCCGCCAAACGCATCGTCGGCCGCGAAGGACCAATGCCGCTCGCCGACTATGAGCGTGTCATTCGCATCAACTTGATCGGCACTTTCAACATGATGCGTCTGGTTGCTGCTGCCATGCAGGCAGTGGAACCGCTGGCAGGAGGTGAGCGCGGCGTGATCATTTCCACTGCTTCGGTTGCCGCCTTCGAGGGCCAGGTCGGCCAAGCGGCCTATTCCTCCTCCAAAGGCGGCGTCACCGCTTTAACATTGCCGGCGGCGCGCGAATTCGCGCAGTTCGGCATCCGTGTGTTGGCGATTGCGCCCGGTATTTTTGGTACGCCGATGCTGCGCGCGCTGCCGCAAGAAGCACAAGATTCGCTCGGCGCCGCAGTACCGTTCCCCAAACGTCTGGGCGAGCCGCGCGAATTCGCCGCGCTGGCGCTCCATTGCATCCACAACGGCTATCTCAATGGCGAGGTGATCCGCCTCGACGGTGCGCTGCGCATGGCGCCGCGCTGACGCATGTTCTCATTGCCTCGAACATTCTCCCGCTCATTCCCGCGTAAGCGGGAATCCAGCACAATAATCACCGCACCTGCTGCCACTTTTGCGCTGGGTCCACGCTTGCGTGGTAGCAAGCGGATAGAAGCGTCCCTGTGACGACATTTAGCAATAGCCGCACGGTGCGGATCGAATGGGGCGACTGCGACCCTGCCGGTATCATCTACTATCCGCGCTACTTTGAAATTTTCGACGCCTCGACCACGCTGATATTCGAGCGCGCGCTCGGCATGACCAAATTCCAGATGTTCAAGAAACTCGAATTCGCAGGATTTCCGCTCGTGCGCACGCGCGCGCGCTTCTTGAAGCCGACACGCTTCGGAGATGACGTGACGGTGTATAGTAAGCTTACCTTTGGCCGCTCCAGCTTCGACGTCGAACATCAGTTGAGCCTTGATGACGAAACCTGCGTCGAATGCTCGGAAAAGCGGGTCTGGGTGGTGCGGTATCCGGATGGCCGGCTCAAGTCGCATTCGGTTCCAGAGGCCGTGTTGGAGAAGTTTCGACAATAGTGTTCCCGTTGTCCTCCCATGGCGCGCGAACCGCGGCGCGACCCATACTGCGCAGCCTATCGTTAGTCTGTGGTCATGAGTCGCCGCTTTCGCGGGCACAGCGGATACTATTCAATTTCCGCAGCGATCTTCTTCAAAATCTGTATGAATCGCTTGCGGTCGCGCACGCCGATGACGTAATCGAGGTTGCGCTCGTGCCGGCGCGCGCACCGTGTCATCATCGTGAGCACTTTCTTTCCAGCGGGCGTGAGGTTGAGCCGGTAGGTGCGCCTGTCGCTATTCATACGCTTACGCTCGACCAAACCGCGTCGCACCAGGTCCTCGACCACCGGGGTGAGGCTGGACTTGTCCCGGCCATTGGCGTGCGACAACTCCGTCTGGCTGATGCCGGGATTGCGCGCGATCAGTGTTAAAGTGGCGAAACGCCCGGGACTTTCGCCGACGTCCTGCGAGCGGCGCGAGAACGCCTGAAATGCGGCTTCCTGAGCCATGCGCAGGTTGAACCCAACCCAATGGGCGAGTGGACCAAAATCGATCGAACTGGCAAGGCCTTCGCCGTTCCTGCCGCGCTCGCGGCCGCCTATGCCGTTGGTCCCGTGCACCGTGACTTCCCTTTTTCCGAGCATGCAGTCGATCGCTGCTAGCTCCGGCGTTTAGTTTGATGTCAAACTATAAGCTTTACAACGAGGGTCGCATCCGGCTGAATATCGCAAAAAATTGGCCATTTAACCAATACCCCAAACCCGAGGGAGGAATCATGAAACTCCGTTTCGCCGGATGTGTATATGCAGCCGCCCTGCTAATTGCCGGAGCGACCGGCACGCTCGCGCAAGACAAGACTTTCGAACTCAAGCTGTCGCACTGGGTGCCGCCCTCGCACCCGCTGCAAAAGGCGTTGGAAGAATGGGGTGCGTCGGTCGAGAAGGATTCCGGCGGAACCATTAAATACAAAGTCTATCCCGCCCAGCAGCTCGGCAAGGCGTTTGACCATTATGATATGGCGCGCGACGGCATAGCGGACCTCACTTACATCAATCCTGGCTATCAGCCCGGCCGCTTCCCGATCATCGGCGCCAGTGAATTGCCGTTCCTGATGTCGAACGCCAAAAGCGGCTCGCAGGCAATCGACGCCTGGTACCGCGCGTACGCCGATAAAGAGATGAAGGACGTCAAATTCTGCCTCGCCTTCGTGCACGACCCAGGCACGTTCCACTCCAAGATCAAGAAGATTCTAGTGCCAGCCGACATCAAGGGGATGAAGATCAGACCAGCGCACGCAACGATGGCTACCTGGGTGACACAGCTCGGCGGCACAAATGTGCAGTCGAGCGCACCGGAAGTACGCGACATTCTCGACAAAGGCGTAGCCGACGCAGTTACCTTCCCGTGGGGTTCGATCCCGCTGTTCGGCATCGATAAAGTGACCAAGTACCACATGAATGTGCCGCTCTACGTCACCACCTTCGCCTTTGTGTTTAACAAGAACACCTATAATCAGATGTCGGCGGCGCAGAAAAAGGTGATCGACAACCATTGCACCAACGAATGGGCGCTCAAGGTCGCCGCGCCCTGGGCCGATTTCGAGCACAACGGCATCGCCAAACTCAAAACCGAAGCGGGCCACGAGGTTTACGATCTCAGCGCCGCCCAGCTCGCCGAGTGGAAGAAGTCTGCTGAACCACTGTCAAAGACCTGGGCCGATAACGTGAAGAAGGCCGGCGCCAATCCTGATGTCGTAATGAAGGAATTCAAGGCCGAGCTCGCCAAATACAAGGCTGGTTACTAGCCGCCGTGCATCGTTGACCGATAGAGCCGCATCGGACGTAATATGCGTCCGATGCGGCGGCATTTGGGGGCCGTCATGACCAAAAACGTCATGAGCGAGCAGGAAGTCGCAACCCGACTCGCCGGCGGCAGCGGACGGCCGCGCCGGCACAGTCCGATGGACCGCTTCATCAACGGTATCGAGCTGATCGCGGCATTTTTCGTCGGTATCGTCGCAGCCGATATATTCGTGTCGGTTCTCCTCCGATATTTCTTAAGCGTGCAGATCCCGGATGCCTACGATTTCGGCCGCATGTTGCTCGGTATCCTGATCTTCTGGGGCATCGCGGCGACATCCTATCGCGGCACTCACATCACGGTCGATCTGATCTGGGCCAATGTGAATCAGCGTTGGCAGCGCTTCATCGACGTATTCGCAACGGTGGTGCTGCTGTTCGTGGTCACCGTGCAGACTTACACCCTTTTTGACAAAGTGACCGGCACCTACAACGACCACGTGCTCACTTTCGACCTGAGACTGCCGACCTGGCCTTTCTTCGCCGTCGCCTGGGCGGGTGACGTATCGGCCGTGCTCCTGATTGCAATCCGCACCTGGCGGCTCATCTTCCGTCCTGAATTGATGGCAGGCGGCTACCAAATCAAGGCGGTGGAATGAGCCAGCCATGAGCGCCGACGCCGTTGCTATCATCGGCTTTCTCGTCCTGTTTGCGCTGATGTTGCTGCGCGTACCGGTCGGCATGGCAATGGGTTTAGTCGGCGTCACGGGCTTTGGCTACATCGTCGGCGGCATTCCTGCGCTGAAGATGGTCGGGCAAACCTCAATGCGAACGGTCACCGACTACACTTTCGGTGTCATTCCGATGTTTCTTTTAATGGGCGCCTTCGTGTCCAATTCAGGTATGAGCCGTGAATTATTTCGTGCTGCCAACAGTTTTCTTGGTCATCTGCGCGGCGGGCTTGGCATCGCCACCATCGCGGCCTGCGGCGGCTTCGCCGCGATTTCCGGCTCCTCAGTGGCAACCGCCGCAACGTTCTCCACCGTCGCCTATCCGGAGATGCGGCGTTATGGCTATCCGCAGAGTTTCGCGACCGGCGTGATCGCCGCAGGCGGCACGCTGGGCGCGATGCTGCCGCCCTCTACCGTGCTCGCGGTCTACGGCATCATCACTGAACAGGACATCGGCAAGCTCTTCGTTGCCGGCATTCTTCCAGGAACTCTTGCCGCTTCGATGTATATAAGCACGGTCGCAATCATAGGCTTCGTGCGGCCAGGTTTTTTACCGCGCACGCCGCGCCATTCTTGGAAAGAACGCGTGGCCGGCCTGCGCGACATCTGGGCGACGATGCTGCTGTTCGTGTTCGTGATCGGTGGACTCTATGGCGGCCTCTTCACACCAACCGAAGCAGGCGGCATGGGCGCAGGCGGCGCTTTTCTGATTGGCGTACTGCGACGACGGCTCGATCGCACCGAAATCCGGCGCTCGCTTTTGCAGGCCACACGCACCGCTGCAGCGGTATTCACCGTACTGATCGGTGCGTTGCTGTTCGGATATTTCCTCACCGTAACGCAGACACCACAAAAAGTGACAGCGTTCCTTACTGGATTCGGGCTTGGCCGCTACGGCGTGCTATCACTAATCATGCTGATGTACCTGGTGCTCGGGTGCTTGATGGATTCGCTGGCGATGGTGATCCTCACCGTGCCGATCATCTTCCCGGTCATTATTCATCTCGGCTTCGACCCGATCTGGTTCGGCATCATCATCGTGATGACGGTAGAGCTCGGGCTGATTCACCCGCCAGTCGGAATGATCGTGTTCGTGATAAAAAGCGTGGTGCAGGACGTCGATTTCACCACGATCTTCAAGGGCGTATTGCCGTTCATTATCACTGACCTGATCCGGCTGGTGATCCTGATTGCCTTCCCGATCATCGCTTTGTGGCTGCCCTCGCACATGTAGGGCAGTTCCTATATAGTTTGGACCCAAACTATCTGCCGAAGGCTTGACCATGGAACGTTCGTTCAAGAAGGAAGTGCAGGCACTGAAATTGGGTGACGGCGAGACCTTCCAAGGCGAAGGCATCCTCGCGGTCACCAAGGCACTTCTGCAGTCGGGCGTTTCCTATGTTGGCGGATATCAGGGTGCGCCGGTCTCGCATTTGCTCGACGTCCTGGTCGATGCCGAAGACATCATGTCTGAACTTGGCGTGCATCTGGAAACCTGTTCGAACGAGGCTTCTGCCGCCGCGATGCTTGGCGCATCGATCAACTATCCGCTACGCGGCGCCGTGACCTGGAAATCGATCGTCGGCACCAACGTTGCCGCCGACGCACTATCCAACCTCGCCTCACCCGGTGTCGTCGGCGGCGCCATGATCATTCTGGGCGAGGACTATGGCGAGGGTGCGAGCGTCATCCAGGAGCGCTCTTATGCTTATGCGCTCAAATCCTCGATGTGGTTGCTCGATCCGCGTCCCGATCTGCCGTCAATTGTGCGCACGGTGGAGAAGGGTTTCGAATTGTCGGAAGCGAGTCACGCGCCGGTCATGCTGGAATTGCGCATCCGC
>DASWAK010000144.1:0-1660 GCA_036391175.1 Pseudolabrys sp. | reverse complement strand
GGCCGAAAGACGAAGGCGAAGGCCGCAGGGCGACCAGCGCGTTGGCTCAGGCTTCAAATCCGACAACATCGCGGTCACAGTATCGCGTTCAGCTTTCAGCGTGTTGACCCGCAGGTCGAGTGGCGCGCGCGAGGCAAGCGCCGCACCTTCTTCTCCTCGCACCTCGCCGAAGGCGCGTGAGAAATGCGGATCGAGCCACTCCGGATAGTCGCCCTGCACGTAAGGCGGAGCATCGTTGATGTCGGCAGCGTCGAGGTGCCCACGCTCGTCGGCAGTCAGCGTAGCGGGCGCGTATCGCGACCCGTCGGCAAGTTTGGCGATTGTTTCAGTGTCGAGCCCACGTTCGCGTTTAAGCATGCCCAAAATAATCGCGCGCGGCGTGTCTACGCCCATGAGATAAGCGCTCGATGCCCGGCGCCTCAGTGCGTCGTACACGATCCCAGCGATGGCAGAGCGGTCGCCGGAGCCGGCAAAACGATGACTGAGGCCCCAAGCCTTGAGTGCATCTGCGGCCGGACGACGTTCGCTTTGAATTGCGGCAAAAACCTCAATGGCGGCGGCAAGCCGTGCGGCCGGCGTCATGGCAGGGCGAGCAGGATACGCACGATATAAATCACCCACATGATGACCAATATGATCGCGCCCACACCATAGAATGCGCCCCGAACGCGAACATTATTGTTCGTTACGTGCACCCACGCCTGCAACACGCGCGTCAGCACGAAGATCCAAGCAAGAAGAACAAAAAGCAGGTCAGCATGGCGGGTCACGATTTCTAGAATCGTCAGCACATAGAATAACACCGGAAGTTCGAATTGATTGGCGAAGGCGTAACCGAATTGCGTGGCCCGCACCGGCCAATTCGGCTCGCGCAATGCGATATCTTTGAGGCGCGTTTCGCCACGCTGCAGCGAGGAGGTGCGGAAGTACATCATCCCGAACATTACGCCGAAGGTGAGCAGGACCTCGATAAACAGCGGCAGCAAGACAAATTGAATGGACATGGGACAATCCTCATCCCTTCCGCCCGGACAGGATAACTAGACCCGGCTCGGATAGTTCGGACTTTCGCGTGTGATTGTCACGTCGTGCACATGGCTTTCGCGCAGCCCCGCCCCGGTGATACGTACAAATTCTGCTTTGGCATGCAATTCATCGAGATTTTTTGCCCCGACATAACCCATGGCGGCGCGCAAGCCGCCGGTGAGTTGATGCAGCACGGTTGCCGCCGCACCCTTGTAAGGCACCTGACCCTCGACGCCTTCCGGCACCAGCTTGAGTGTGTCCTTGATGTCCTGCTGGAAGTAGCGATCGGCCGAACCACGCGACATCGCGCCGACTGATCCCATGCCTCGATAGGTCTTATACGAGCGACCTTGATAGAGAAACACTTCGCCCGGCGTCTCGTCGGTGCCGGCGAGCAACGAGCCAACCATGGCGCAGTCGGCACCTGCTGAGATCGCTTTTGCGAGGTCGCCGGAATATTTAATGCCGCCGTCGGCAATCACCGGCGTGCCGGTCGCCTTCGCCGCGTCCACGCAGTCCATGATTGCAGTCAACTGCGGCACACCGACACCGGCTACAACTCGTGTCGTGCAAATTGAACCGGGACCGATTCCGACCTTAATGGCATCGGCGCCACAATCGATCAGCGCCTTCG
>DASWAK010000143.1:0-2673 GCA_036391175.1 Pseudolabrys sp. | reverse complement strand
CCATGATAGCGGATGGTGGCATCGGCACCATGGATGGTACCGGCACCATGCGGAATGCCGCACGGTGCGTGTGCGCAAGCAGCTGCCGAATGGCAACGTTATTGTCAAAACCCAGCATAGCTGCTGAGTCGCCGCATTTCTGGAGCGAACACACGATAGGAGTCCCGGTGCGCGTCTGTGCCGGGACTAAAAACACATCGCGATTTTATTTTGGTTCTGGAAAGGCCAGTTTTTCATTTTCCGCCGGCAACATCCGGAACACGTTGAGAGTCATCGAAATCAGTGCGTAATAACCAAGTATGCCGACAAGTTCGACAGTGGCTGCATCGCCCAGTAGCGATTGTACCCGCTTGTAAGTTCGGTCCGTCACTCGTCGGGTCCTGTAAAGTTCTTGGACGAAATCGTAGATTGCGCGTTCGTCTTTCGGCGCCGATTTAGACATGCGGCCGAGACGCAAATCTTCGATGGTTTTCGGCTTAACACCACCTTTCTCGGCTATGGGCGCGTGTGCAAACCATTCATACTGGGCGCGCCACAGCCTTGCCGTGCATAAGATAGCGAACTCCGATAGCCGAGGCGGCAATGCCGTTCCGTAGCGGCAATGAGCGCCAAGCTTTTGTGCGAGCTCGCCGAAAGCCGGCGCATGCATCCAAGCGGCAAAAGGGCCGCGGGGCGTAATCGATGCTCCACGAGGTCCGGCTCGCAGACTGGCCAGCAGCGCACGCTGCTCGTCGGTCATGCGCGGTTCGTCGATCGGGGCGAGGCGTGGCACTGGGCGCTTGGCGGGCATGAGCGAGTCCTTGGGGGTAGAAGGAACGGGTAGGAGACCGGAGGTAAGCCAAATATTATACTGCAAAACAGACAAGACGATTGGGAGGCCACACTGACGGCGTCATGAAGGTGACGGTCAAATGGAGCACGCAATGATCGGACGTCGGCTAAAGAGTTTCAGTGCGGCGGTATTTATGGCCATGCTGTCGAGCCCGGCTTCGGCCGATGCGATCGACGGTAACTGGTGCCACAATGATGGCCGTCGTTTCAGCATCCGCGGGCCAGAAATCGTTACACCTGGCGGCAAGGCGATGGAGGGCAATTACAGCCGCCATTGGTTCTCTTATGTCGTGCCGTCGCCCGAGCCCGGAACAGGTCAGACCATTTATATGACGTTGTTAAACGAGAACACGGTACATCTGCAGCTGGGCGAAGTCTCGACCCCTCCAGAGACTTGGATCCGCTGCACGCCATCGATCAGCGCGCGCGGAATTTCATCACCGGCTTAAGTGAGCCAGCTATTCAATTGCCGCAGTTACTTTCATTAGCCCGCGGTCCGTCATGTGTAGTGCCTTTGCGGCGGCCAGCGAGAGATCGAGCACGCGGCCTTTGTTGAATGGCCCGCGGTCATTAACGACGACTAGAATGCTGCGATGTGATTTTGGATCGGTGACACGTAGACGCGTTCCAAACGGAAGGCTGCGGTGCGCGGCAGTATATTTTTTCGGGTCGTAACGGTCACCGCAGGCAGTTCGGCCGGCGTAATCTGTGCTGTAGAATGCGGCGACGCCGGAAAATTGCTGAGGGCTCTGGGCAAAGACGCCGCTAGAAGCAAAGCAGCAGATTAGCGTTAGTCCTCCTATCACCCATTTGATGCAGGTCATCGTCCGCTCCGTCCGTGCGCAGTGAAACCAGTTCGGTGTGGCGAAGTTCTGTCGAAAAAATGGCTGTGCCACGCGCTCCGCGGACGCGTCACCGGGGCAAAAGTTCCACGAAATAATTCACAAACTATGAAGACGTCCGCCCAGCGATTTTTGTTCGGTTCGCGACGGCGCGAATGAATTGTTACCGTCATTTCTTACACGCGATTTGTGTCCAGGGTTATAGCGGCTGTATATGCCGGACGGCCAACGCGCGGGCGCGTTCCCGAGTTCCATCGGCATCGTTGCATGTGCGGACATGAAGAAGGGCTAAGCGTTTCTATTTCAGCTTTGGCAATGATTGTTTGACGCGGCCGATCATCGCCCATGGATCCTTCCGTTGGCGCGAGAGCCGCTGCATCAAGTTTTGCACCGTGTATTGATTAGCTGATTTCAAGGTGCCGAGCTCGGACCAGTCGATCGGCACTGAAACCGGCGCGCCTTCGCGCGCACGCGTAGAGTAGGGCGCAACCGTTGTCGCTTCGCGACTGTTGCGCAGGTAGTCGACGAAGATGCGTTTATTACGTTTGGCCTTCGTGGCAGTCGAGACGTAACGGCCTGGTTCATCCGCTTCCATGGCTTCTGCCACGGTTTTGGCGAAGGCCCTGGCTTCCTTCCATGGGGTCGGCTCGATAGGCAGCACAACGTGCAGACCATTGCCGCCGGAGGTCTTGAGGAAAGTCTTGAGTTTGATGCTTTCAAGCCAGTCCCGCACATCGCGAGCGGCCGCGACGACGTCCTTCCAGCTCGTGCCGGGGCCCGGGTCGAGATCGAAGACCAGCCGGTCGGCACGTTCACAATCGTTTATGGTCGTGCCACGTGTGTGGATTTCGAGCACGCCTCCCTGCACCAAGGCGATCACGCCACCGAGATTGTCGACGGAAATAATCTTGTCGCCTTTTTCAGGAACAAGATGGAGGTGTTCGGTTGGAATGCCAGCGCGCGCGTGCTTCTGAAAGAAGCATTGGCCCATAACGCCTTC
>DASWAK010000142.1:0-7944 GCA_036391175.1 Pseudolabrys sp. | reverse complement strand
CTCGCGCCGTCATAAAACCTCGCCCGAACCAGAAGGAAATCGACCAATGTCCGAGCTCCAGACTCCTTCGGTGTCGAAATCCCCGTCATCGTCAAATACGGCCGACGTTTCAATATGCTCTTATGGCCCTTTCGCCCCCGCGGTCGAATACGCCGTCGACGCTGCGCAGCGCTGCATTTTGTTCTGGGACGTGATGCGCGAACGCGGCAATCAGTACCACGCGCATCTCGCCGAAACCGCGCCGCATGTGCTCGATTACGGGTTCGAGGTCATTGTCGACGGCCGCCAGCTCAAACAGCCGGTGAATTACGGCCTAGTGCGGGTGGTGCCGCCTGAAGGCGTCGTGATTGATCCAACGCGCCGGCCGTT
Organism: Pseudolabrys sp.; assembly: GCA_036391175.1. Lineage (GTDB taxonomy): Bacteria > Pseudomonadota > Alphaproteobacteria > Rhizobiales > Xanthobacteraceae > Pseudolabrys. The sequence goes on along the minus strand of DASWAK010000142.1, from coordinate 7,575 downwards.
TGTTGTGGTCGATCCGCGCGCCGGCCACGGTCCGGGTATCGGCGGCTTCAAGTCCGACAGCGAACTCGGCGTGGTCATGAAGGCAGGCCACCCAGGCTACTTCGTCGGCTTCCTACCGAACCCTATGCCCGGCCAGACCATCGAAGACATAGGGCGCGCCGAGGCGGTGTTCCTCGAAAAGGTGATCGAACTGCACCCGGAGGCCGACGGCAAACCGTGCGTGATCGGGAATTGTCAGGCCGGCTGGGCGATTATGATGCTTGCATCCGTGCGGCCGGATCTGTTCGGTCCGATCATCATCGCCGGATCGCCGCTGTCCTACTGGGCGGGTGTGCACGGAAAGAATCCCATGCGCTACTCGGGCGGGCTGTTGGGTGGCAGCTGGCTGACCGCGCTCACTAGCGATCTCGGCGCCGGGAAGTTCGATGGCGCCTGGCTGGTGCAAAACTTCGAGAATCTGAACCCGGCGAATACACTGTGGACCAAGCAATACAGCCTCTATTCCAAGATCGATACCGAGGCGCAGCGCTATCTTGGCTTCGAGCGATATTGGGGTGGTTACGTCAATCTCAACGCCGAAGAGATTCAATTCATCGTGGATCAACTGTTCATCGGCAACAACCTCGCAGCTGCGAAAATGCAAACCTCGGACGGCAGGCCGCTCGACCTTCGTAATATCCGCTCGCCGATCGTGGTGTTCTGTTCGGAGGGTGACAACATCACGCCTCCGCCACAGGCGCTCGGCTGGATCCCGGATCTTTACGACAGTGTCGACGACATTCGCTCGCACGAGCAGACGATCGTGTACTCGGTGCACCAGAAGGTCGGCCATCTCGGTATCTTTGTTTCGGGTGGGGTCGCCCGCAAGGAATATAGCGAGTTCTCCAACAACATCGACCTGATCGATGTACTGCCGCCCGGCCTCTATGAAGCGACCTTCGAGCGCAAGGGCACCGACACGGTTAACCCTGATCTGGTGAGCGGCGACTGGGTCATGCGCTGCGAGGAAAGGACGCTCGACGATATCCGCGCTCTCGGCGGAAATGACGTAGCGGACGATCGCTGCTTTGCTGCCGCCGCAAAGTTATCGGAGATCAATCTAGCCCTCTACCGTGCCTTCGCCCAGCCGTTCGTGCGCGCACTCGCCAATCCGCCGATGGCAGAGTGGATGCAAAAGCTGCACCCGCTGCGAGTCAGCTATGAACTATTGTCGGATGCAAACCCTATGATGGCGATGCTCAAGCCGATGACAGCCTGGGTGCGCGAGCACCGCAGTGCAACATCTCCAGACAACCCATTCATCGGCTGGCAGGAGAATATATCGAAACAGATAAGGGCTGCGCTGGACGCCTGGCGCGATGGTCGCGACCATCTCGCAGAACAGACGTTCTTCACCATTTACGGCTTGCCGGCGCTGCAGGCGGCGCTCGGGATCGATCCGGCGAGCACGCAACCCTTGCACAGACCTGCCAAGGATCCTTGGCACGAGGAATTGTTGCGCACGCGACTCAACGAATTGAAAGCACGGATGCCGATTGGCGACTTGAACACAGCGGCCGTCCGCGCCCTGGTGTATGCCGGCAAGTACCGAGGCGCTGTTGACGCGCGCGGCTTTGAAATTGTGCGGCGGCTTCGTCGTGAGCCGAGTATCGCGCTCCGCCTGTCGCTGGCAGAGTTCAAGGCCCTGGTGCGCGAACAATTCTATCTGCTGCTGATCGATCAAGAAGCCGCGCTTGCAGCAATCCCGAAGATGCTGCTGGATAATGCGGCAGCACGCCAGCAAATGCTCGATGTCATAAAGCGTGTTTTAACTGCGTGCGGGCCGCTCGATGGCGAGGACCAAGCGCGCCTGGCGCGGATCACGCGACTGTTTGAATCGCGCGATGCGGCAGCCGAGGTCATCGCCTTATCGCCGACGAAACCCGAAATTCAAAGCAAGGCGTCGTAGCCAATTCATCACCACAGCGGGAGTCGATTATGCGGGTCGAGGAAGACGGGGAAAGTCCCACGGTTGTGCTTGGTCCTATGGCTCACGGGCCCAGACGGAATAATCCCGTTGGCCGGCTGCCTGTTTGCTTGGTGAGCGCCACTATGCTGGGAGCCGCTCTGATTTGCGCTGTACTGATGGCATTCACATCGGCGCTGGGCGTTCCGAACGGAGGCCTCTTAATCGTCAGCGCGTACGCGCAATCGAACCAGCAAAATCCTCTCGAAAAAGCGCGAACATCGGTAGAAACGCTGATAAATCGCCTGCGCGGTCGCGATATGCCCGAGGGGATCGTGAAAACGAACGGCCGCATCGAAGCGACGGAAGTGGACGTAGCGGCGAAATATCCCGGCCGGCTAGCGACACTGACCGTGAATGAAGGCGACGAGGTCACGGCCGGACAGGTCGTTGCGACGATTTCGTCTCCGGAAACAGAGGCTCAGTTGCGCGGTGCGCAGGCCCAACTGCTGAAGGCGAAACGGTCTCTGGCGGAAGCTGTCGCGCTCGTGGCCCAGCGAAAGAGCGATCTGGATTTTGCCAGACCAGATTATGAGCGCGGGAAGACTCTGCTGGAGCACGGGAATATTCCGCAGCAGGTCGTCGATCAGCGGCGCAACAAGCTCGAAGCGGCGGAGGCCGGATACGTTGCGGCAAATGCCCAGCGTGACCAGGCCGAGGCCGCAATCAAGGCTGCCGAAGCCGATGTCGAACGGCTTCAGTCAATTCTCGTCGATCTCGTGCTCGTCTCTCCGAGAAGTGGACGGGTGCAATACCGGCTCGCTCGCGCAGGCGAGGTGGTCTCTGCAGGGCAACGCGTTCTGACGATTCTTGATCTCAACGACATCTACATGACGATCTACCTGCCCGCGAATGTGGCGGGACCGCTTATGCTCGGCGACGAGGCGCGCACCATTCTCGATCCGATCCCGCAATATGTCCTCCCCAACACCATCAGCTTTGTGGCGACCGAGGCCCAGTTCTCGCCAAAGAGCGTCGAGACGGCCGAGGAGCGGGAGAAACTGATGTTCCGAGTCAAGCTCCAGGCCGATCCTCAGGTAATCAATAAATACTATCGCCAGGTGAAGACAGGGGTGCGCGGGCTTGGGTTTGTCCGCACCGATCCGAAGATCCCCTGGCCCGCAGAACTTGCTGTGAAGCTTCCGTAATGAGCAAGGCCACGATCGCAAGGATCGAGCGCGTAACACACCAATACGGAAAGACGTTCGCGCTCAACGACCTGACCCTCGATTTTCCCGCCCAGTGTATGGCGGGATTGATCGGGCCTGATGGCGTTGGAAAGTCCACCTTGCTCGCCCTCATTTCCGGGGTGCGCAAGATTCAAACCGGCAAAGTCACGGTGCTCGACGGCGACATGGCGGATGAGCGCCATCGCCGCGCGAGTTACGGCCGCATTGCCTACATGCCCCAGGGCCTTGGCCGCAATCTCTATCCGACGCTGAGCGTCTACGACAACATCGACTTCTTCGGCCGGCTGTTCGGGCAGGGCGCGACCGAGCGGCGCGAGCGCATCGACGGGCTTCTAAAAGCCACCGGGCTCGACCCGTTTCCGGATCGACCGTGCGGCAAACTCTCAGGTGGCATGAAACAGAAAGTCAGTCTCTGCTGCTCACTGATGCACGATCCTGATCTGCTTGTTCTCGACGAGCCGACCACCGGCGTCGATCCACTCTCCCGGCGGCAATTCTGGGAACTCATCGATTCGATCCGCCTGCGCCGGCCGCAGATGAGCGTGATTGTCGCGACCGCGTATATGGATGAGGCGAGCCGGTTCGATTGGCTCGCCGGAATGGACGACGGCAAGGTCATTGCGCAGGGCGCACCAAAGGAGATCCTCGCCCAGGCACAAAAGAGCAATCTCGACGACGCCTTCATTGCGCTACTTCCGCCGGAAAAGCGCGGCCAGCATCAGGAGGTGATCGTGCGGCCGCGCGCCGAGAGCGATGACAAGACGCCGGCGATCGAGGCGGAGGGGCTGACGCGCCGGTTCGGCGATTTTGTCGCCGTCGATCATGTGAGCTTTCGCATCGGACGCGGCGAGATTTTTGGATTCCTCGGCTCGAATGGCTGCGGAAAAACCACAACCATGAAAATGATGACCGGACTTCTGCCGGTCACGGAAGGTTGGGCCAAATTATTCGGCAAGCCGATGGCAGCCGACGATATGGAAGCGCGCCAAAACGTCGGCTACATGTCGCAGGCGTTTTCTCTCTACGGTGAGCTTACCGTGCGGCAGAATCTCGAGCTGCACGCGCATCTTTACGACCTCCCTGCAAATGAGGTCGAAGGTCGACTCAATGAGCTACTGGAAAGATACGAGCTAAAAGCTGTGGCCGATGCAAAGCCAGAAAGCCTGCCGCTCGGCGTGAAGCAGCGACTGCAGCTTGCCGTGGCCGTGCTCCACCGGCCCCCCATGCTCATTCTTGACGAGCCGACTTCGGGCGTCGACCCGGTCGCCCGCGACGCTTTCTGGCGCACGCTGATCGATCTCTCTCGTAATGATGGCGTCACCATCTTTCTGTCGACCCATTTTATGAACGAGGCCGAGCGCTGCGACCGTATCTCGCTGATGCACCAAGGGCGGGTGCTTGCCGTTGGCGCCCCGAAGGAGCTGGTCAAGGAGCGCGGCAGCACTAGTCTGGAGGACGCCTTCATCTCCTATCTGGAGGAAGCGACCGAAGCCGGAGAAAAAAAGAAGGCTCAAACGGCGCCGCAAGCTTCAAGGCAGGCAGCCGAACGCCCTCCGGCACCGCAAGCGACCCCGCGCGAAGCCAAACCCCCTCCCTCGGGCGCTTCCAGGCGTTTCGATCCCGGACGGATGTGGGCCTATGCCCGGCGCGAAACGATGGAACTCTTGCGCGATCCGATCCGGCTCGCATTCGCGTTTGTCGGGCCTGTCGCTCTAATGTTTGCGATGGGCTACGGCATCACGTTCGATGTCGAGCATCTAAAATACGCGGCCTTCGACCAGGACCAGACGCCGCAAAGCCGGCGGCTGCTCGAAAGTTTTTCGGGTTCGCGTTATTTTACCGAACGCCCCCCAATCGGCTCTACGGACGAACTGGAGCAGCGCATGCGCAGCGGAGAGCTGGCTGTCGCCGTTGAAATTCCATCCGGCTTCGGGCGTGATGTTGCAAGCCTGCGTTCGCCCGAGGCCGCCTTCTGGATCGACGGCGCCATGCCGTTCCGAGGCGAGACCACGAAAGGCTACGTCACCGGTTTGGCGCTGCGTTATGCGCAGGACCTCATCGTGGAACGCGTCGGCCCCAACGCCCCGTCCAACGTCTATTTTGGCAGCGTCAACATCGAAAATCGCTTTCGCTACAACCAGGCCTTCAAGAGCGTCTTCTCGATGGTTCCGAGCGTCATTGTGATAATATTGGTTTTGATCCCGGCAATCATGGCGACCATCGGCGTCGTGCGTGAGAAGGAGACCGGCTCGATCGCCAATTTCCGATCCACGCCCATCAGCAAATTCGAATTTCTGATGGGTAAGCAGTTTCCGTATGTCGTCGTCGGTATGTTGGCGTTCATTCTTATGGTGCTGATGGCGTTTGTCGTTTTCCAAGTGCCGGTCAAGGGATCCTTCGGAGCCCTCGCGCTCGGGACTTTGCTCTACGTTTTTTCCACGTGCGGCTTTGGGCAACTTATCTCGACCTTTACTCGGACCCAGGTTGCGGCGGTCTTTGCAACCTCGGTTATCTCCATCATCCCCACGGTGAACTTTTCCGGCCTGCTCGTGCCCGTGTCCTCCCTCACCGGCGCGGGAAGACTGATTGGCCTGATGTTTCCAATGGCGTGGTTTCAGCCGATCAGCGTCGGCACCTTCACAAAAGGGCTTACATATTCTGATCTCGGGCTCAATGCTCTCGCACTTGCAGGCTTTGCGGTCGGCTATTTTATTGCCGCTCACATATCGCTCCGGAAACAGGAGAGCTGAGATGTCGGTAGGCCAGGCAGCCGACTCACGACAACAACCGGCACCGCACGTGATGAAGACGAAGCGGTCCTGGCATCATCGGTTTGCCAAGCTGCGGCTGCATGTCGCCAACATCTACAGGCTGACGATCAAGGAACTGCGCAGCTTCCGCTCCGACCCGATCATGCTGGCGCTTGTCGCCTATGCCTTCACCGTTGCGATCTACGCCGCTGCCACCGGGGCCTCGACCGAAGCGACCAACCTTTCGGTTGGGATCGTCGATGAAGACCATTCCGATTTGTCACGCCGCATTGCGGATGGCCTCACACCGCCCACTTTTCAGCGGGCGGTGGCGATCACTGCGGCGGAAATCGACCCGGGGATGGATTCACAACGCTTTATGTATGTCATTGAAATTCCAACGAGGTTCCAGGCGGATATTCTCGCTGGGCGGCGGCCGACGGTTCAAATCAACGTAGATGCCACCGCGGCTGCCCAGGCCGCTAATGGCATGACTTACATCCAGAACGTTATCCTGAACTATGTGACAGGGTTCGTCTCGGGACGGGAAGGATGGAGCGGCGCACCGGTCAAAGTGGTTACGCGAGCAAAGTTCAATCCGAATTTTAATACGAGCTGGTTCACCTCAGTGATGCAGATCGTCAGCAATCTCACCATGATCACCGTGATGCTCACCGGCGCTGCGCTTATTCGCGAGCGCGAGCAGGGTACGGTCGAGCATCTCCTCGTGATGCCTGTTGTTCCGGCCGAGATCATGCTCTCAAAGATCCTCGCCAACGGCATGGTCGTTCTGCTTGCAACGACCCTGTCGCTGGCGTTTGTCGTCGAGTGGTGGTTGCAGGTGCCGGTCGCGGGGTCGCGTCTGCTGTTTCTGGGCGGCGCATGCTTTTATGTGCTCGCAGTCGCGGCGCTTGGCATTGCCCTTGGCACCGTTGCTGCCACGATGGCCCAATTCGGCCTGCTGTCTATTCCCGTGTTGCTGGTGATGATGCTGCTTTCGGGCAGCACTACGCCGCTGGAAAGCATGCCAGTTTGGCTGAAGTACCTCATGTTGGGCATCAGCCCGACGCCACATTTCGTGATTTTCTCGCAGGATGTGCTTTATCGCGGCGCCGACTTGTCGATCGTCTGGCCAGAGATTTTGGCGACGGCCGTCATTGGCGCTGCTTATTTTGGTTTCGCGCTCTATCGTTTCCGTCGCGTCATTTTCGGTAGTTGAATAAAGCGGCGTCGGTTACGTCTGCGCCTGTTTATGTAATGTCAATGACGCGAAACATGGACGATTCAAGGGGGTATGCTTTTGAGGCGCCAGTTTTGCTGGCAGGTGATAAGAAAATGCAAATTGAATTTCACGATCTCTTGGTCGCAACAAGTGTGCTAGTGGGTTTTCAAGTCACGTTGTTCATTTGGCGTATCGACCGCGAAGTCGAAAAGAAGCCTGAGCAACATTCCTGGCTGCCTCCCTCTGATTGGTTGGGAGGGCTGTCGATGCTTTGCTTTGTCGTCGGCGGATTATTGCTGCCAATCGTCGGAGCGATCGATGTTCAGACAGCGAAAAAAATTTTTGGGCTCGGTGCGCTTCTAACGATCGGGCATCTTTTTGGACTGGTGGGACACTATGAACTTTTTA
>DASWAK010000141.1:0-1854 GCA_036391175.1 Pseudolabrys sp. | reverse complement strand
CTCCGATAGATATTTCCAGTTGATAAAGTAGTAGAGCACAAAGGAGACGAAGAATATGTTGACCAGTATGATCGTACCCGGCAGCTTGATCGTACCCTCGCTACCATAGTGCGACACTGCCGCGCCGCCGCCCGTATGCAGCGGGAAGGTGAGTTTGTGGCCACCGGTGATCTTCTTACCAAACAGCACCGTGCCGACGACGACAATCACGAAAATTGCGCCGCCGAGCGCAGCGATAATGGCGGACACACCGTTAAGGCCCATCATCAGAAACGCGCCAGCTGATTCCGAAAACGGCAATTGTGCGTCACTGAAGGTGATATCCCAATGCCGCCGTGGAACGCCCAGCGTGCCCGCTCCCATCATGAACAGCGAAATTCCGGCGGCGCCAATACCGAACAGGTAAGGCTGGATCTTGGCGAGCCCGGGCCAAAGAATCTCTCGCTGGAAAACCAATGGCAGCACCAAGTAGGTCGCCGCCATGAAGGCCAGCGTGGTACCGGCCACGACCGTCCCGTGGAAGTGACCTGGCACGTAGATGGTATTGTGCATCAGAACATTGAGTTGCTCGGTGCCGAGCACGACGCCGGAAATACCGCCAATGAACCCGAACATCACCAACGACAAGAACATACCGGCGAACGCGGGATTGCCCCACGGCGCCTTGCGCAGCCACTCGAACACGCCTTTGTTGTAACCGTTACGACGTTGCGCTGCTTCGATCGAGCCCGGCACCGTCATGCCGTGGATCATCGAGCCGAGCACTGCAAGATACATCATGTAGCTGGTGTTGACGATTTTCCAGCTGGCATCGAGCCCGGGTTCGGCGAGCAGATGGTGCGCAGAGGCGAGCTGCAGAAACAGGATGTAAAGGAAGAACGCGGTGCGACTAACCTTCTCGCTCAGCGGTTTCGCCCCGAGTACCAGCGCGCCAATCATGTACCAGAGCGACACATGCGCGGATACGTTGATCTGCTGCGAGGAATGGCCCATGCCCCACCACACGACTTTGTAAAGCAGCGGATCGATATATGAGATAAGACCGAGCGACCACAGCCAGGTTGGAATGAGAATCACTGCACCCGACGCGATGGTAAAGACTGCGATGATAGCGGCGGTGAGCGCGCCGAAGGTGACAAGTGGGATCGAGCCCGGGTAGGTGCCCTCCTCTTTCGCAATCACCAGCGTTGCGAAGAAGATCGAGGTTCCAATCAGCGCGCCAACGGCGAATAGAATCAGCCCGAGATAGAAATTGGGCGCCGCCTGCATCGGCGGATAAGAGGTAAACATCACGCTCGATTCGCCTTGTAGCACGGTGTAGTTGGTGAGCAGCGCGCCGACGACCATGAGGACGAATCCAAGCCAGGCAAATTTTGGCGCCGCAATCCGGCTATTGAGCAAGATCGCAGAGGCGAAATAGAGCACAGCGATTTCGAAGAAGATGATCCAGAACAGGAGCACATTGGCTCCATGCCCGGTGAGCGCCAAATAGAACCACTCGGCCGGCAAGAGGTGCACGGCCGGCCAACGCGTGAGCGCGACCGAAAGGCCCATCAGTCCGCCGATTAGCAGGAAGACCACGGCAGCGACGGCGTTGGCCTCGATCAGCGACTGCGCCGCGACATCGACCTTGAGGCCGGTATATTGGCAGGTACGAAACTCGGCGGACTTGCCGACTGCCCCGGTGATGGTTTCGGCCGTCATGACCTTACCTCCCTGCGGCGAGGCGTTGATCAGCCTCGGCTCGTTTCTGATCCGTGACGTAGATCTTGCCGGTCATCGTGTGATGACCGATGCCGCAATACTCGTTGCAGATAATTCCGAACTCGCCGCTCTCGGTCGGCGTCAGCGTGA
>DASWAK010000140.1:0-4261 GCA_036391175.1 Pseudolabrys sp. | reverse complement strand
GGTGCGGGGCAACGGTAGAGCGCCGCGACCTCGAGGCGCTTACGTCATGGCTTGAGTGGGCTTTCGCGGAAGCCAAGGCCGCGTTGCCTAAAGCAGCGTGAGGTCGGTCATGCCCAAGGTCCTTATTTCAGACGCCCTTTCGCCAGCCGCCGTGCAGATCTTCAAGGATCGCGGCATCGAGGTGGATTTCCAACCTGCGCTCGGCAAGGACAAGGAAAAGCTCGCTGCCGCCGTCGGCAACTATGACGGTCTCGCCATCCGCTCGACCACCAAGGTGACCGGGAAGGTTTTGGAATGGGCCAAAAACCTGAAGGTGATCGGCCGCGCCGGCATCGGCGTAGACAATGTCGACATCCCGGCTGCGACCGCACGCGGTATCATTGTGATGAATACGCCATTTGGTAATTCCATCACCACTGCTGAGCACGCGATTTCGCTTATGCTCGCGCTGGCCCGACAAATTCCGGAAGCTGACGCTTCTACTCGCGCCGGCAAATGGGAAAAGAACAAATTCATGGGCGTAGAAATATTCGGCAAAACACTCGGCGTGATCGGCTGCGGAAACATCGGTTCGATCGTTGCCGACCGTGCGCTCGGATTGAAAATGAAAGTGATCGCTTACGACCCCTACCTGTCCGCCGATCGTGCCGCCGACCTGGGCGTCGAGAAGGTCGAGCTGGACGAATTGTTCAAGCGTGCCGATTTCATCACGCTACATACGCCACTTACTGAAAAGACTCGCAACATCGTCAATGCTGACGCAATCAAGATCATGAAAAAGGGTGTGCGCATCATCAATTGTGCGCGCGGCGGGTTAGTCGATGAAGCTGCGCTATACGAGGCGCTAAAGAACAAACACGTCGCTGGCGCGGCCTTCGACGTGTTCGTGACCGAGCCCGCGACCGAAAATCCGTTATTCAACCTGCCGAACGTGGTGTGCACGCCGCATCTCGGTGCATCCACCTCAGAAGCCCAGGAAAATGTGGCATTGCAGATTGCCGAGCAGATGTCGGACTATCTTTTGCGCGGCGCTATCACTAATGCCATCAACTTTCCCTCCATCAGCGCTGAAGAGGCGCCTAGGCTCAAGCCGTTCATCGCGCTGGCGGAGAAGCTCGGCTCCTTCGCCGGGCAGTTAACCGAAACGGGCGTGAGCAAGGTGCAACTCGTCTACGAAGGCGCGGTCGCCCAGATGAACACCAAGGCGCTTACTTCGGCGGCGCTCGCCGGCCTGCTGCGTCCCATGCTCGGTGACGTCAACGTTGTGTCCGCACCAGTCGTGGCCAAGGAGCGCGGCATCGTAGTCGAGGAGGTGACACGCGAAATGCCGGAAGACTATGAAAGCCTGATCACTGTCACGGTAACCACCGAGCGGCAAACTCGGCATGTCTCCGGGACGGTGTTTGCCGATGGCCGGCCGCGCATCGTCAACATCAAGGGAATCAGGATGGACGCCGAATTCGGCCCCTCGATGATCTACATCACCAACCTCGACAAGCCGGGCTTCATCGGCAAATTCTCCTCGACCCTTGGTGAGGCCGGTATCAACATTGCCACCTTCCATGTCGGCCGCGAAGCACCCGGTGGCAATGCCGTGGCCTTGATTGAGATCGACGGCGAGTTGCCCGAGCCGGTCTTGGCCAAAGTACGCGCGCTGCCGCAGGTGCAGCAGGCCAAGCCGCTGCATTTCTGAAAATAGCGCGTAAGATGAGGCCGTTGTCGCCATCGTCCGGCGCCTTTAGTGCGATGGACTTTGGCTTGCTTCGAAGGGGGGCATCCATTATCCGAGGGTGGACCTGGCCGGCGGCTCCCGGCTCCAAGCGTCCGGGCGCTGGCTCAGGGAAGGGATCCTGATGGCGAATGTCGTAGTTGTCGGATCCCAGTGGGGTGACGAAGGCAAGGGCAAGATCGTCGACTGGCTGTCGGAGCAGGCCGACATCGTCGTGCGCTTCCAGGGCGGCCATAACGCTGGCCACACCCTGGTGATCGACGGCTCAACCTACAAGCTGTCACTGCTGCCTTCTGGCGTCGTGCGGGAAGGCAAGCTGTCGGTCATCGGCAACGGCGTGGTGGTCGATCCGCAAGCGCTGATCGACGAGATTGCTCAACTGAAGAAACAAAACATCGTGGTGACGCCCGAAACTTTACGTATCGCCGAAAATGCGCCGCTGATCCTGCCGCTGCATCGCGAGCTCGAAGCTCTGCGTGAGGCGGACAACGCGGCGACTCGCATCGGCACGACCAAACGCGGCATTGGTCCGGCCTATGAGGACAAGGTCGGTCGCCGCGCAATCCGCTTCATGGATCTCACGGACCTTCCGGCGCTCGGCGGAAAGATCGACCGCTTGCTGGCGCACCATAATGCGTTACGCCGTGGTCACGGTCTGGCCGAAATCGAGGCGCAAGCAATCTATGAGCATCTCGCCGCGATTGCGCCGAAGGTGCTGCCCTATATGGATTCGGTCTGGTCGCTGCTCGATAGCAAGCGGCGCGAAGGGAAGCGCATCTTGTTCGAAGGCGCGCAAGGTGCGTTGCTCGACATTGATCATGGGACCTACCCTTATGTCACTTCGTCCAATACGGTCGCGGCACAGGCTGCGACCGGCTCCGGACTTGGTCCGAACGCGATCGATTATGTGCTCGGAATTTGCAAGGCCTACACGACCCGTGTCGGCCTTGGACCGTTTCCGACCGATCAGATGGGCAATATCATTGGGAAAACTCTTGGCGAGCGCGGCCGTGAATTCGGCACCGTCACCGGGCGCGCGCGCCGCTGCGGCTGGTTCGATGCGGTGCTGGTGCGGCAAACAGTCTTGACCTGCGGCATCGACGGGCTGGCGCTGACGAAACTGGACATTCTCGATGGCTTTGATGAAGTCAAAGTCTGCGTGCGGTATCGTCTTGGTGGCCGCGAGATCGATTACCTTCCCGCCGGTGAGCACGTGCAGGCGCAGGCGGAGCCGGTCTATGAGACCATCGCCGGGTGGAAGGAGCCGACAGCGCGGGCTCGCTCCTGGGCACAATTGCCGGCACAGGCAATTAAATATGTTCGTCGCATCGAGGAACTGGTTGGCTGCCCGGTGGCGCTGTTGTCGACCAGCCCGGAACGCGAAGATACGATACTCATGAAGAATCCATTCGAGCTATGATTGCCGAAAAAGCACACGAACACGAACGTGGGAATCCGTTTTCGGAAGAGATCATGCTCCAGCACAATAGCGCGCAATGGCTGACTACTATCCTTTAATCGCCCGTGCGGTTGGTGGCCTCGACAAGAACACCGGCGAGAATCGCCGTGCGCTATACGACCGCGCGCGCGCCGCACTGGTTAGCCAGTTGCGCGGCGTCGAGCCCGCACTGGACGAGACCGAGATCACGCGCGAGCGGCTGGCACTGGAAGAGGCAATCCGCAAGGTGGAAACGGAAGCAGCCAAGCGGCCACGGGCGGATATTTCAGAGGCGGAAGTGGGCGAGCCGTCACTCCGCGACCGCGGTCTGCGCGATTTCCGAGAAACCGTGGCTGAGGCCGAGGGCCTTGGAAGCGCTGCGCCCGAGCCCAAACGCGCGGCCCACCCGACCTCCGAGGCAATGCGCGCTGAGCCCGAGCGGCATTACTACGAGCCGGCCGGCACCCCAGAACCGCGTCGGGTCACTGAGCCGCCGCCGCTAACCGAGAAAGCCCTTCATGCGGAGGCCTATGTACCTCCGAGTCCATCTGCTGCGGGTTACGATGATGAAGACATCTACATGCGCCCCGCGCGGTCTTATGGGGGGCTTATCAAACTTCTCGTGCTGCTAGTCGTGTTAGCCAGCATTACTGGGACCGCCTATTGGCAGCGTCACGCCATTACGTCGATGCTAGGGAGCTTCCGCTCGCAACCGACGTCGACGCCAAAAGATGCAGCGCAACCTGCCGTCCATCCGAAGATTGCTGACCGCATCGGACAATCCAGCGAAACGGCACCGAATGCGGCCAATGCGCCGGCCGCGGCGGTGGCGCAAAAAGTCGTACTTTACGATGAGGATCCAAATGATCCGCAGGGCAAGCGCTACGTCGGTTCCGCACTCTGGCGCACCGAGACCGTGTCGCCAGGACCAGGACTCGCACCTGAGCTCGCGATCCGCGCCGATATCGAAATACCGGAACGTAAATTGCGCATGACGTGGTCGCTCCGCCGCAATACCGACAAGGCGCTGCCGGCGAGCCACACCATTGAGATTATGTTCACGCTGCCGGCGGATTTTCCCGAAGGCGGGATCG
>DASWAK010000139.1:0-6635 GCA_036391175.1 Pseudolabrys sp. | reverse complement strand
GACGTCCTTCGCCTTTATTCTCGGCGTTACGCCGCTGGTCTGGGCCGTAGGCGCCGGCGCGGAGCTTCGGCAGACGCTTGGCACTGCAGTCTTCTCCGGCATGATCGGGGTTACCGCCTTCGGCCTGATCTTTACGCCGGTCTTTTACGTGGTGTCGCGCTGGGTCGGGCTGCGCCTTTCGGCCCGCCGCAAGCAGCAGCGGCACGCCGGATAACTCGATCTGTGACATACGGCGATCGCAAATGACGATGAAATTCGGCTTTGGCCAACCGCTGAGGCGCAAGGAGGACGACCCTCTTTTGCGCGGGAGAGGGCGCTACGTTGCCGATGTTTCACCGGCGAATCCTCTGCACGCGGTCGTGGTCCGCTCGCCGCACGCGCATGCCCGTTTCCGCTTTGGCGATCTTGCACGCGTACGCGCGATGCCGGGCGTGCGCCTCGTGCTGACCGCGGATGATATTTCCGCGCTGGGGCCTTTGCCGACGCCCGGCGTTGTGCCGGATGTGGATATCAAAGTGCCGAACTATCCGATCCTCGCCAAGGATGTGGTGCGGCACGTGGGCGATGCCGTTGCATTTGTGGTCGCCGACAGTATCGATGTGGCGAAAGATGCTGCGGAGGCGGTCGAAATCGACTGGCAGCCATTGCCGCACATCATTGGAGCGGTGGCCGCGCTCAAAAGCGGCGCCCCAAAGGTGTGGGCTGAGCGGCCTGACAATCTCGCTTTCGAAACCGAGGTTGGCGACGCGCGCGCCACCAAAGAGGCTTTCGCCAAGGCCGCGCGTATTGTCGAACTCACCATCGTCAACCAGCGCCTGGTAACTAATTATCTCGATACACGTGGCGTGGTCGCTGAATTTGACGGCGAGCGCTATACGCTCACGTTGAGCAGCCAGGGCAGCCACATCATCCGCGATATCATCGCCGGCGCGGTGATGAAATTGCCACCCGAAAAGATGCGCGTGGTGACGCCCGACGTCGGCGGTGGCTTTGGCACCAAGTTATTTCCTTATCGTGAATATGCGTTGGCCGCCGTTGCGGCTGAACGGTTGCGCCGACCCGTCAAATGGATCTGCGAGCGCACCGAGCATTTTCTCGGCGATAGTCATGGACGCGACAATATTTCCACTGCGCGGCTAGCAGTCGACGAGAAGGGACGTTTCATCGCGCTCGAACTCGACATCATCGCTGACATGGGCGCCTATTTGTCGTGCTATGCACCGTACATCCCATGGCTCGGCGTCGGCATGGCGACTGGAGCCTACGATATTCCCATTGCGCACATACGATTGCGCGCGGCTTACACAAACACTGTTCCAGTCGATGCCTATCGCGGTGCCGGACGGCCGGAGGCGTCCTACCTGATCGAACGCGTTGTTGACGCGGCAGCGCACGACCTCGGAATTGCGGCGGATGCGATACGGCGCAAAAATCTCATCAAGCCGAAAGCGTTGCCGTACAAGACTCCGACCGGGAAAGTTTACGATTCCGGCGACTTCGTAGGAACCCTCGCGCGTGCGCAGGAGCTTGCGGACTGGGACGGTTTTAACAAGCGAGTGTCGCAATCCAAACGCGCCGGCCGGCTACGTGGCATCGGCATCGCCACATATATCGAGGCTTGCGGTAACAACGGTCCGGAGACCGCGGCACTTACACTCGATCGCGACGGCGGCGTGACCTTGCTAATCGGCTCGCAGTCAACTGGCCAGGGCCACGCCACGTCATACGCCCAGCTTGTTTCTGAGCGTCTCGATCTGCCGCCTGAGCGTGTGCGGGTCATCCAGGGTGATACGGACCGAATCAAGAGTGGCGCCGGCACTGGTGGGTTGAGTTCTATTCCCGTTGGCGGAGTTTCTGTCGATCGCGCAACGAAGAAGCTCGCCGAGCAGATCAAGGAGATTGCCGCCGACGCTTTAGAAGCCGCGGCAAGCGATCTGGAGATCGTGGATGGGATGGTCCGTGTTGCCGGTACCGATCGCGTCATCTCGTTCGCTGATCTCGCCGCGCATCCTGGCGCCACCCGCGACAAGTTGTCTGCGGTGGAAGAGTTCAGCGTAGAGCCGCCAACATACCCAAACGGCTCGCACATCGCCGAGGTCGAAATCGATCCGGACACAGGGCTGACGAGCATCGTGCGTTACATCGTTGTCGATGACTTTGGGGCCACGCTTAATCCGCTGCTGCTTGCCGGCCAGGTCCATGGCGGCGCGGTGCAGGGGATCGGCCAAGCGTTGATGGAAAACACAATCTACGATTCTGCAAGCGGCCAGTTGCTCAGCGCGAGTTTCATGGATTACGCGCTGCCGCGTGCCGAGCATGCGCCTGACTTCGTATTCGAGACTCGAAATACGCCGTGCAAGACCAATCCGCTCGGAGTCAAAGGTGCGGGCGAAGCGGGAGCCATTGGCTCGTGCCCCGCAATTATCAATGCGATCGTCGACGCACTGTGGCGCGCCCACCGCATACGTCATATTGATATGCCGGCGACACCGCAGCGTGTTTGGGATGCCGTCCGCACGGCACGACAATCGGCTGTGGCCTAAGAATTAGGACGATCACGAAGTCGTGATCGACGGCCTGGTGACGGGCTGATATTGCGGAATAATGCTTATAGACCAAGTGTTTATCAGAGCGGTGAATGCCGAACAAAAAAGAGAGAAATGCCGATGACACGAACTGCCGGAGCGGCTCTCGCTGCAGTCGTTGTGTTGCTTGGAGTTAGCGCGGTGATCGCGCAGTCCAATCCGATCGCAACACGCATGGCGCTGATGAAAGGGAACGACGATAATGCGCGTATCGTCGTGCAAATGATGCGCGGCCAGGCTCCGTTCGATGCCGCCAAAGTCGACGCTGCCTTCGCGCAATGGGCCGACACCGCGCAAAAGTTGCCGGGCCTGTTTCCGGACAATTCGAAGACCGGCCAAAAGACACGCGCCTCGTCGAAGATCTGGGTGATGAAAGCCGACTTCGACGCCAAGGCAGCGGAATTGGGAAAGGCGGTTGCTGAAAATCGCGACAAGGCCAAAACGTCACTGGATGGATTGCGTGCCGCTATTCCGGTGGTCGGAAACGCTTGCGACAGTTGTCACAAGGACTATCGGCTCTCAAAGCAATAGCGCTAAGCTTTCGAGTAAACCTTAGCTATCACTGCGAGTTTAGAATCTGGTTGTCTACGGAACCTGCCGGATGCTCCGTAAACTTGTCGTCGTCCCCGCTATCGCGGTTGTTCTTGGTGCGCCCGCGTTTTGGCATCTCACTATTCCGACGATAATTCCGGCGAGCGCGCTCACGCCGCATACGCCGGATCTCGCCAATGGCCGAACGATGTTCCTGATTGGCGGCTGCTCGTCCTGCCATATGGTGCCAAAACAGAAGGACGAAACTCGCCTCGGTGGGGGTATGGCGCTTAGCTCGCCGTTTGGCGCGTTCTACGTCCCGAACATTTCTTCGGATGTCAAGGACGGCATCGGCGGTTGGAGCGAAGCGCAGTTCGTCACCGCCATGGTGAAAGGCACATCGCTTACGGGCGAGCATCTTTATCCGGCGCTGCCATACACTTCGTATCAACAAATGCGCCTTGATGATTTGCGCGACCTGTTCGCCTATCTGAAAACCTTGCCAGCGATTTCGGGCAGGGTGCGCGACCATGACCTGCCATTTCCATTCAATATTCGGCGAACCCTTGGAATATGGAAGTTGCTGTTTCTCAATGGCAAGACATTTACGCCTAATCCCGCGCAATCGACGCAATGGAATCGCGGCGCTTATCTCGTGAACGGCCCAGGCCACTGTGCCGAATGCCACTCGCCGCGCAATTTGCTCGGAGCCATCGTTGCCAGCAGACGATTTACCGGTGGCCAGAGCCCGACCGGACAGGGTGGCGTGCCCGACATCACGCAAGGCAAGCTGCGCGATTGGAAAGTTCAGGATTTCGTTGAGACGCTGGAGACCGGCATGACGCCAGATTCCGACCGCGTCGGTGGGCTTATGGTGGAGGTGGTCGCCAATACAAAGCAGTTGAGCGCCGCCGATCGCGAAGCCATAGCGGTCTACCTCAAGTCGCTGCCCGCGCCGAAATAGCTGCGCGCAAGGATTTACCTGGAGACGTCACTGAAGTCGGGCTTGCCCGGCTTTTTCATTTTGAGCGTTCAGGTGCATCAGGCTTTCGCACTAATGAGGTCGGGGACATCCGACTTGCAATGACTTTACCGCCCATCGTCGGTATGTATGGGCGAATCACTAGATTCACCCATGTATCCGTTCAAAGCCATTGGCCTCAAACTGATCTCGGCGCTGCTGTTTGCTGCCATGTCGGCGCTGGTACGCCAATTGGGCGATGTCGCGCCAATCGGGCAGATGGTTTTTTTCCGCAGCGCGTTCGCAATTCTGCCGGTGGTGGTGATTTATGCTTTTCGCGGCGAACTCGCCTCCGCGGTGCGCACTGGCCGGCCGCTCGGGCAGCTTGGTCGCGGCTTGCTCAGCGTTTGCGGCATGTTCACCAACTTCTCGGCATTGACGCGGCTGCCGCTTGCCGACGCGACCGCAATTTCATTTGCCTCGCCGCTCATCACGGTGGCTCTTGCCGCTGTCGTATTGAAGGAGCGCGTACGCATCTATCGATGGTCTGCGGTGCTGATCGGATTTGCAGGTGTCATCGTGATGCTGGTTCCGCATTTCGATATCGGCACCTATGCCGGGGTAAGTGGCACAGCAGCGGCGGTTGGCTCGTTGTTTGCGATTACGTCGGCTGTTTGTGGTGCCGGTACGGTGATCCAGACAAGACGGCTCACGCAAAGTGAGACAACGTCCTCTATCGTTTTTTATTTCTCGCTGGTCTGCGCTATCGCTGGTGCTCTGACGTTGCCTTTTGGCTGGCATTCACCGACCGCACGCGAGCTCACTGCGCTTATAGCGCTCGGCATCCTCGGCGGCCTTGCGCACATTTTTCTGACTGAAAGCTATCGCTACGCTGCTGCCTCAGTGGTGGCGCCCTTCGACTACACCTCGATGCTGTGGGCGCTGCTACTCGGCTACTGGCTGTTTGGCGAATTGCCCGACACATTGGTGTATGTGGGCGGGATAATCGTTGCAGCTGCCGGCCTATTTGTGATCTGGCGGGAACGCCAGCTCGGTCTTCAGCGTGCGCGCGAGGCGGAAGGGCCACCTCAAGCAGTGTAGAAGTGCTCCGCGTCCGGGGCACATCCGTCCGTGCTACGCCTGAAACGCCTTGAAGGTGATGATGGTGTGCGTGTCCTTGATGCCCGGGATGCACTGCACCTGCTCGTTGACGAAATGTCCGATGTCGGTTCCGCTATCGACGTAAAATTTCACCAGCAGGTCGTAATCGCCGGCGGTTGAGTAGATCTCGGAGGCAATTTCGGCTTCGGCGAGCGCGTTGGCCACCTGGTAGGACTTTCCGAGCTCACATTTGATCTGAACAAAGAAGGGGATCATCGGACGGCTCCAGAGGCAACGCACAATCCAGCAAAAACAACAGTAACTGGCAAGGCGGCCTTGCCTTGGGCCCGGCCGCGGACTACGTATTGAGCAGCAATCTCGCGGGGTGTCCGGCGTTGCCGGGCTGAGAGGCGCAAGCCAACCCAACGAACCTGATCCGGGTCATGCCGGCGGAGGGACCAGAGATGCATAACCTGCAAGCAGCATCGCGCGATGGCGTGGCGCAAGCCGCGTCGGACATTCTCGCGCGCCTGCGTGCGAATGGCCCTCGTGTCCATTGCATCACCAATGCGGTGGCACAGAATTTCACAGCCAATGCGCTGCTGGCGGCAGGCTGTGTGCCCTCGATGACCTTGTCGCCCGAGGAGATCGATCAGTTTGTTGCCGGCGCGCAAGGGCTCCTTGTCAATCTCGGCACGTTTGATAGTGAGCGCCGCAAGGCGACAGAGAACGCCATAGCAGCTGCCGCGCGACACAAACTGCCATGGGTGCTCGATCCCGTGTTCGTCGACCGCGCCCCGCTGCGCGCTGCTTTCGCGCGCGAACTGATCGCCCGTCAGCCCAATGTAGTCCGGCTCAATCATTCCGAATTTTCTGCACTTTCGGGCAAAGCGCCATCGCGCGAGGCGGCGATGGAATACGCGCATGCCAACCGGATCGTAGTCGCACTCTCGGGTAAGACCGATCTCGTGACCGAAGGTGAGCGCGTTATGGCGGTTTCAAACGGACATCCGCTGATGGCCAAGGTAACGGCCATGGGCTGTGCGGGCTCTGCGCTTGTTGCGGCATGTCTCGCGGTCGACCCCGATGTCTTTCGCGCGAGTGCCGCCGCTCTGATGGTCATTGGAGTTGCCGGCGAACTTGCAGCAGAAAAATCCTCGGGGCCGGGCAGCTTCGCGGTTGCGATCATCGATGCTCTCTACAATCTCGATGGGCCGACGCTCATCGCCTGCGCAAAGGTGAGCTGATGGATGTCGATCTCAGGCTCTATGCCCTTGTCGACCCGGCGGTTGCCGGCGGCCGCCCGCTCGCCGATCTCGCCGCTTGCATCGCAAGCAGCGCGACGTTGGTGCAGTTGCGCGACAAATATGGGTCTACCCGTGCGATGGTCGAGGGGGCGCGTGAGCTGCGGGCCGTGCTGGAGCCAAAGGGGGTTCCGCTGCTTATCAACGATCGCG
>DASWAK010000138.1:0-1684 GCA_036391175.1 Pseudolabrys sp. | reverse complement strand
CGATGATGGCGAAGCAAACCAGCACGAAATAGTAGAAATTATTGGAATTTGATAGGATATCGATCGAGAACAGCCCAAAGTCGAGCGGCTGGCGCGAAAAGCCGCGCAAGCCGTCGTCGCCGCCGGTCAGCGAGCTCCACTGAAAGGCGATGTAATAAAACACTTGTCCGAACGCGATCGTCACCATGGCGAAATAAACGCCGCGCCGGCGCACGATCAGCATTCCAAGTAGCGCGCCGGCAAGGCCGCCCAACAGCATCCCCATCAGCAGCGATAACGGCGAGCTCGGCGCCAGGAACTTCAGGGCGAAGCCCGCGCCATAGGCGCCGAGACCGAAATAGGCGGCATGGCCAAAGGACAGCACGCCGGTAAATCCCAAGAGAAAGTTCACCGACATGGCCGCAAGTCCGAGCACCAGAACCCGCGTCCCCAAGGCAGTGTAGCCGCCGAGCGGCGGCATCCAATAGGGGGCGAGCACGAGCGCCGCCCAGATGCAAGCGAGCGCAATAAACTTGCTCGCGCCGTGCCGATCGCTCATGTCATCATGCCTTCTTCGCCTAGCAATCCACGTGGCCGGATGAGCAGCACTACCGCCATCATCACGTACATGATGGCCTCGCTAGCGGCAGGCAAGAATACTGCGGTGACGCCGGACGCCACGCCGATCAGCAGGCCGCCCAGCAACGTGCCGGTAAGGCTGCCGACGCCGCCAACGATGATGGCGATGAAGCTCGGCATCAGCAGTCCGGCGCCCATGGTCGGCTCCAGACCGAGCTGACCGGCCGCCAGCACTCCACTAAGCCCGGCGAGAAAGATGCCGGTCGCGAAATTGAGAGAGCGCAACATGCCGACATTGACGCCGAGCGCCGACACCGTTTCAAGGTCGAGCGTGCCGGCGCGAATACGGATGCCGAGGCGTGTGTAGCGCAACAAGACAAACAGCAGCGTCACCGCCACCGCCACCGTTGCGACCATGAACAGGCGGTAGCCGGTGATGAAAAAGAATTCATTGCTCAACGGCTGGGCCAATATCGCCGGCACGGTGACCGGCTTGCCCTGCGCGCCCCAAATAAAGCGAGTGCCATCTTCGAAGATGAAAGCGAGACCGAAGGTGAGCAGGAGGCTGTAAAGCGGATCGCGTCCGTATAGCGGCCGGATCAGCATCCGTTCGGTGACGAGGCCGATGACGGCGGTGAGCGGCGGCGCGATCAATAGCGCGCCCCAGAATCCCACATAGGGCGTAATGGTGTACGCGATATAACCGCCAACCACGAGGAAGCCGCCGTGGGCAAAATTGATCACGTTGCTCAAATTGAGGATCAGCGACAGGCCGAGCGCCATGAGCACGTAGAAAGCCCCGATAATCAGTCCGTTAGTAACGTTGAACAGCAGCAGTTGCAGCATGGATCAACACTCTGGTGGGCGAACCGCCGTACGGATATGGCACACCCGGAGAGCAATGACAGCTCCCCGGGCGCGATGGCAGGACAGGCCTTAAGTTAGGCGGGCCACTGCAGGCTGCAGCCGGTATCGCTAACTGGCGGGTTAACCTTGTCGCCCGCGATGACATGATCGACGCGGAAAAGGTCCTCTGGATCGCCGGCGGGTTTCGCCAGCGCTTCACCGACGAACGACGAAGTCATCAACTGGTGATCGCCTGCTCTATAGTAGCATTTATTGGGCT
>DASWAK010000137.1:0-5386 GCA_036391175.1 Pseudolabrys sp. | reverse complement strand
CATGGTCGGGCTGTTCAAGAATCCGCTCTAAGGCATTCGCGCACATGCAGCGAGGAGGAGTTTGATCGCCATGCCGCGGTTCAATCTCCTCCTGTTGCAAGTACTGGTGGCGGTGGTGGGCGTTGCGCTCTGGTACGCGCTCACCACTTACCCAATCTTCGGCAAACTCCTGCTGCCGCCATTCTTCTTTTCCAATCCGGTTGACGTGGCGGAGCAGATCGTTGCCTGGTTCGCCTCGGGCGTGATCTGGAAGCATCTCTGGGTGACGCTGATCGAGTCGGTCCTGGCCTTCGTGCTCGGTTCGATCGGTGGCGTCCTCGTCGGCTTCTGGTTTGCGCGACAGCCGCGAACGGCGGCGGTGTTCGATCCTTACGTCAAGATGGTCAATGCGCTGCCGCGCGTCGTGCTTGCGCCGATCTTTGCGCTTTGGCTTGGCCTCGGCATCTGGTCGAAGGTAGCGCTCGGCTTTACACTTGTGTTTTTCATTGTGTTCTTCAACGTCTATCAGGGCGTCAAGGAAGTCAGTCCCACGGTGCTGGCGAACGCGCGCATGCTTGGGATGAGCGAGCGCCAGTTGATGCGCCACGTTTATTGGCCATCGGCGCTGTCCTGGATGTTCTCGTCGCTTCACACATCAGTTGGCTTCGCAGTGGTGGGCGCCGTCGTGGGCGAATATCTGGGCGCTGCTGCCGGCCTCGGCTACCTGATCCAGCAGGCAGAGGGCGTATTCGACGTCGCCGGTGTATTTGCGGGCATGTTTGTGCTTGCGGCCTTCGTGATCGTGATCGATGCCATTGTGAGTGTAATCGAGAAACGTCTGCTGGTCTGGCGGCCAGTGGCGGCGGATAGCAGGCCCTAGGCATCTGCGCCGTGCTGGCCTATCGTTTCGGCCAAATTGCCTAACATAATAAGGGAGGAAATCATGCCCGTAATATTCCGGCGGCTAGCCGCGGCATTCGCCGTGCTCATCCTGTCAAGCGGCCTTGCGCTCGCGCAACCCAAGGTCACTCTCGCTGTCGGCGGCGGCTCATGCCTGTGTTATCTGCCCACCATGCTGGCGCAGGCGCTCGGTGAATACGAGAAAGCCGGCGTCAATGTCGAGGTCGTCGATTTCAAGGGGGGCTCGGAGTCCCTCAAGGCCGTCATCGGCGGAAGCGCGGATGTGGTGTCCGGTTATTTCGACCATTGCGTCAATCTCGCCGCCAAGGGCCAGCATTTGCAATCCTTCGTGGTTTACGACCGCTTCCCGGGTTTCGCGCTGGTGGTGTCGCCCAAGCACAAATCGGAAATCAATTCGATCAAGGATCTCGCTAACAAGAAAGTCGGCGTCAGTGCGCCCGGCTCTTCCACCGACTTTTTCCTCAAATATATGCTGAGCAAGAATGGTGTCGATCCAAATTCAGTCGGCGTGATCGGGGTCGGCCTTGGCGCGACCGCGGTTGCCGCGATGGAGCAGGGTACGGTCGATGCCGCCATCATGCTCGATCCGGCGGTTACCATCTTGCTGGGCAATGACAAGGACTTGAAGATTCTCGCCGATACCCGCAGCCAGAAGGATACGCTCGCCGTGTTCGGCGGCGAATATCCTGGCGGCGCGCTTTATACCAAGGCGGAATGGATCGCCTCGCACGAGAAGGAAGTGCAGGCCATGACCAATGCCATCGTCAACACGCTCAAGTGGATCCATTCGCACACGCCGGAAGAGATCGCCGACAAGATGCCCCCAAACCTGGTCGGTAAGGACAAGGCGCTCTACGTCGCGGCGTTGAAGAACACACTGGCGATGTATTCGGAGACCGGCCGTATGGATCCAAAGGGTGCTTCGGCGGTGCTGGCCGTGTTCGCGCAATCCTCGCCTGACGTGGCCAAGGCCAATATCGACCTGTCGAAGACCTACACCAATAAATATGTCGACGAGGCGAACAAGAAGATGGGCATGAAATAGGTTCGACCCGAAGGCTGATTTCCAGCGATGTTGCACGGCGGGGGATTTCCCCGCCGTGTCTGTTATTGTCGAGTCCATGAACATTCTTTCCATTCAGTCGCACGTTGCCTATGGCCATGTCGGCAATGCTGCTGCGGTGTTTCCACTGCAGAGGATGGGCGTAGAGGTGTGGCCGATCCATACGGTTCAGTTTTCCAATCACACTGGCTATGGCAGCTGGAATGGTCGCGTGTTCGATGCCGGCATGATTGGCGAGGTAGTAACCGGCATCGAACAGCGCGGCGTACTCGGTGACTGCGATGGCGTTCTGTCGGGCTATATGGGCTCTGCCGATATCGGCGGCGCCATTCTGAGCGCGGTAGCGATCATCAAGCGCGCCAACCCGAAGGCCAAATATTGCTGCGATCCGGTGATTGGCGATGTCGGCCGCGGCATATTCGTGCGCGAAGGCATCCTGGAATTCATGAAAACCAAGGCAGTGCCGGCGGCCGACGTTATTACGCCAAATCATTTCGAGCTGGACTATCTCAGCAATCGCACGAGCAAAAGCGTGCAGCAAGTGCGCGAGGCAGTGAAGGCCGTGCATGATCTCGGGCCACACGCGATCCTAGTGACGTCGCTGCACACTGAGGAGACGCCGAAGGATTCGATTGACCTGCTAGCGTCGGATAAGAGCGGATGCTTCTTGTTGCGCACGCCAAAACTGTTGCTGGCGATTAACGGTGCAGGCGATGCGATCGCGGCGCTGTTTTTTGCGCATTATCTGCGAAATGGAAAAATAGACGAGGCACTTTCACGTGCGGCCTCGGGTGTGTTCGGTGTGCTGGTGAAAACGGCAGAGGCGGGTGCGCGAGAAATCCAACTGGTGGCCGCGCAAGATGAAATCGTAAGGCCGAGCCATCTGTTTGAAGCGAAAGCGCTCGAGTCATGATCGAAACGCCATCGATATTCCACATCGATGGGCTAGAGCTTTCGTTCGCGCCCAAGGCATGGGCGTTCTCAATCAAACGGCGTGCCAAGATCGACGCATATTTCGAAGCGCTGCACCGGGAGAAGCCGGCGATTTGGAACGGTCGCGTGTTGCTGCTGCACCATCAGATCGTCGAGCATGGCGTTCTCCGCGGCGAATATCTGGAAACCGACTATGCAAGCTTTGCCGCCTGGCAGCATTGGGGTCGACCACCCGCTGGAGTACGTGATTGTTTCGGCGCAGCGGCAATCCTGACGGCAGATGGCGCGTTTCTACTTGGCGTTATGGGCCCGCATACTTTCAATGCCGGGGGAATCTATTTTCCCTGTGGCACGCCGGATCCGGACGACATCATCGACGGCAAAGTTGATCTCGATCTGAGCGTACGTCGTGAACTTAAGGAGGAGACCGGCCTCGATATCGCCGAGTTTGACGTCGAGCCGGGCTGGACCATGGTCGTTGATGGTCCGCTGATTGCGGAGATCAAGGTGTTGCGTTCGAAAGAGAGTGCCAATGTTCTGTATGGGCGTATACACGCGCATCTCGCGTCCGAACGATATTCGGAGCTTGCAGATATCCGCATTGTCCGCGAGGCCGCAGATATCAACCCGGCTATGCCACGCTTTATTGCGGCATTCCTGGCGTCGCGATTTGCCGGCGGATAGAGTAGAGGCGCATTGTCGGCAGGTTTGGGACCCAGCATGACGCTCAATAGCATCACAAAGCGATTTCGCATCGACAGTCCGGATAAATTCCGCCTGTCCGCTTTCGACCCGGGGGAATGCAACGGGCTTTCCGTCGATAAAAGCGAAGCCAAGGCCATGCTCGCGAATGGCATCGAGCAGCTGACCGATCTACAGGAGCGGCTTTACGCCTGTGATCGCTGGTCTGTTCTGATCGTGCTTCAGGCGATGGATGCCGCCGGTAAGGACAGCGTAATCAAGCACGTGATGTCGGGACTCAATCCGCAGGGCGTCGAAGTGCATTCCTTTAAGCAGCCCAGCGCAGAGGAGCTCGATCATAATTTTTTGTGGCGCGCCGCTCGCCGCCTGCCGGAGCGCGGGCGCATCGGCATTTTCAATCGCTCGTACTACGAGGAGGTATTGGTCGTTCGCGTGCATCCGGAACTGCTCGAGCGCCAGCAGTTGCCCGGCTCCTTGGAGGGCAAGGATATATGGCAACAGCGTTTCGACGATATCTGCGCGTTCGAGCGCCATCTCGCTCGTAACGGAACCCGAATTCTGAAATTTTTCCTGCATGTATCGAAAGAGGAGCAGCGCAAGCGCTTCCTCGAACGCATCGACGAGCCGGCCAAACGCTGGAAGTTCTCGATGGGTGACGTCGCCGAGCGCAAACTCTGGGACAAATATATGGCCGCCTATGAAGACATGATCCAGCAGACGAGCCGGCCGGAGGCGCCATGGTTTGTTGTGCCCGCCGACCACAAATGGTTCACGCGCATGGTCGTGGCAGGCGCCTTGGTTCAGGAACTCCAGGCGCTTGGTCTCGATTTTCCGAAAGTCGAGGGCAAGGCTCTCAAAGAACTGCAAGATGTGGGTAAAGCGCTGAAAAAGGAAGACGAGCGCTGAGGTCTTGCTTCCCTGTGTGCCGATCCGCTAAACAGTAGGCCGTACGGACGGGGTAACGCAGACTTAAAGAGTTTTCGCCACCCTGCTGGTTGAAGACGAGGGTTATTCGAAAGCCATGTCGACGCGCCCAAATGTTTGCGCGATCGAGCGGACGGCGGGACACGCCGGGTCCGCGGCTTCCCTCATTCTGGGCCTCCTTCTCCTTATCCGCCCCTGAGGGCCGGCTGGGCCGTTTGTGCCTGGGCACTCGGGGGATCACAGCATGAGGAAGAGAACCCCATAGCGCCCATGAGTGGCGCCTTCGACGAGAAGGAACAATCCGATGAATTCAAAGACTCAGTCCGATAGGGACCGCGTCGTCATATTCGACACGACCTTGCGTGACGGCGAACAATGTCCCGGCGCGACCATGACCCACGAAGAAAAGCTCGAGGTCGCCGAGCTGCTTGACACCATGGGTGTGGATATCATCGAGGCTGGCTTCCCGATCGCCTCTGAAGGCGATTTTGCAGCCGTGCACGAGATAGCTCAGCGCTCAAAGAAAGCTGTCATCTGCGGCCTCTCGCGTGCTGCCTTCAAGGATATCGACTGCTGCGCCGAGGCGATCAAACCAGCCAAACGCAAGCGCATCCACACGTTCATCTCCACGTCACCTGTGCATATGAAATACAAGCTCCAGAAGGAGCCGCACGAGGTCTACGAAATGGTGATCGGGCAGGTTACACGTGCGCGCGGGCATACCGATGATGTCGAATGGTCCGCGGAGGATGCCACCCGCACCGAGCACGATTTCCTCTGCCGTTGCGTGGAGGCTGCCATCAATGCCGGTGCCACGACGATCAACATCCCCGACACCGTTGGTTACACGGTGCCGGAGGAATA
>DASWAK010000136.1:0-2125 GCA_036391175.1 Pseudolabrys sp. | reverse complement strand
TCGAGGGCTTCGGCCCGTTTGCCGAAAGCATCAAAGACTTCACGCCGGAAGAAATGTCGCCGATCTGCGGCATTCCCGCCGATACGTTGCGCGAGGTGGCCCGTACATATGCACGCGCGGAAAGCGCCATTATTTTCTGGGGCATGGGCGTATCGCAGCACACGCACGGCACGGACAACGCGCGCTGTCTGATCGCGCTTGCGCTCATCACCGGCCAGATCGGCCGCCCAGGCACCGGTCTGCATCCGCTGCGCGGGCAGAACAACGTGCAAGGGGCGTCAGATGCGGGGCTCATCCCGATGTTTTTCCCTGACTACAAGTCGGTAGAGAACGCGGAAATCCGCGCCAAAGTGGAAAGCGTGTGGAACGCCAAGCTCGATCCGAAGAAGGGCCTCACTGTGGTCGAAATTATGGACGCGGTGCATGCCGACGTGATCAAGGGCATGTACATCCTCGGTGAGAACCCCGCGATGTCGGACCCCGATCTCAATCATGCGCGCGAGGCGCTCGCGCACCTCGAGCACCTTGTGGTGCAGGACCTGTTTCTCACCGAGACAGCCGTCTATGCCGATGTGTTTCTGCCGGCGTCTGCCTGGCCGGAGAAGGATGGGACCGTTACCAATACCAACCGGCAGGTGCAGATGGGCCGTCAGGCGCTGCCACTTCCGGGTGGCGCCAAACCCGACTGGTGGATCACGCAGGAAATCGCGCGCCGCATCGGGCTCAACTGGAATTACAAACACCCGGGCGAGATCTATGCCGAGATGGCCTCGCTGATGCCCTCGCTCAACAACATCTCGTGGGATCGCGTCGCGCGCGAAAGTGCCGTCACCTATCCCTCGGACGCACCGGACAAGCCGGGCCGTGACGTAGTGTTTGATCAGGGCTTCCCGCGCCCCGGTGGCTTCGGCAAGCTGGTGGCGGCGAAGCTTACGCCCCCAAACGAAACGCCGGACCACGAATTCCCGTTCATTCTCACCACCGGTCGTCAGCTCGAGCATTGGCACACTGGCGCCATGACAAGACGAGCAACGGTGCTCGATGCGCTTGAGCCTGCGGCGGTTGCATCGCTCTCGCGCGGCACGTTTGCGAAGCTCGGGATCAAGCCAGGCGACATGGTGCGCGTGACCACGCGGCGCGGCGAGATCGAGCTTAATTCGCGCCAGGACGACGCCATCCCTGATGGTGTGGTGTTCATCCCGTTCGCATTCGTCGAGGCGGCGGCGAACATCCTAACCAATCCTGCGCTTGATCCCTTCGGCAAGATTCCCGAATTTAAATTCTGTGCGGCGAAAGTGGAGCGGGCGGAGTCGAGGCAGCAAGCAGCAGAGTAGAGGCTTCATGACATAGCTTGAACTACATCATGGCCGGGCTCGTCCCGACCATATGACATTACTGCGATCATTTTGCGGGAGGTCCCGTGGGCCGCATCAGGATATTGATCGGCCAAATGCGGGCTTCATCACGGTCAGTCAACAGTCGATGGTCGATACTGCCGCCAGCCTGTCGAGCTATTCGGATTGGATTGCACGCGTGCCTCTGGGTCCCCACGAGCACGAGGATGGGTTTTGATCCATCCTCCGGCAACTATCGTTCTGGGTCTTGAATCTATTATCGCGCAGCAGCATCGATCATTTGAGCAAGCGCGATACCGATGCACTTATGGCCTTGGGCAGAGTTGTGGAGGCCGTCCCACCAGACCAGGCCTGTAACGCCCCCTTCGATCGCGCGCTTCATCAGAAGAAAGCGAGGGAACTGACCGATGTTCTGTTCTAGCGCGACTTCGGCGATGATTTTTTCCATTCGAATATGACGCGTGGTGAGGAGCACCAGTGGCGCATACTGCAAGTCCACGAGCACGACGTCAGCATTGGTTGCTTTAAGCCGCTTCACGGCGTCGCTGACCATTTCCTTCGCATTGTCGGCAATACCGCGCCACACTGCATCGTTGCTTCCAAGTTGCCACACAACCAGATCCGGTTTGTAGCGCAGTACGTCGTTGTCGAGACGGGCAACGTTACTTGGTATGTCCTCCATGATGCGACCGCTGTTAATCAGCTCGATCCGCGCATAAGGTCGCAGCCGCAATAGCTCTTGCTTCATCACATCCGGAAAAGCGGCGCCA
>DASWAK010000135.1:0-3271 GCA_036391175.1 Pseudolabrys sp. | reverse complement strand
GTGTTCTCCGTGAGCGCCTGGCCGAGGCCCTGCGCCACGCCACCGTGGATCTGTGCTTCGACGATCACATCATCGAGCAGATTGCCGCAGTCGCCAACCGCGACGTAGGAAACGATTTCGGCCGCGCCGGTTGCGGGATCTACCTCCACCTCGACGACATGACAGCCGTTCGGGAATGTCGGCGGCAGCTTGACTTTGTCCAGCGTATCGAGGCTCTCGGGGATCACGCCCTGGCGCTTGAGCTCGGCGGCCCGCTCGGCCACTTCGAACAGTGAAACCTCGCGGTTTTTCACGCTGAACTTGCCGTCGCGATATTCGACGTCGTTCTGGGAAGACTGCAGCAGCATGGCGGCAACGCGCTTACTCTTTTCAAGGACGACATCAGCGGTGTGTGCGATGGCACTGCCGACCATCATAGCAGAGCGAGAGGCTACCGCACCGAAGCCTGGCACGTCGCGTGCCGAATCGCCTGCGAGCAAGCTGACTGCTGATGGGTCGATGCCGAGCAGCCGCGCCGCAACCTTGCCGAACACCGTCTGGTGTCCCTGCCCGCTCGCGCCGGAGCCGATGCTGACATGCACCTTGCCGCCGCCGGGAAAGCTGATGCGCGCGCCCTCTTCCGGAAAAGCGCCCGCAATTTCGAGATAGCAGCCGATGCCGATACCGCGTAGCTTGCCGGCTTTCTTCGCCGCCTTTTTGCGCGCGGGAAAATTCACATAATCGGCCAGCGCCAGTGCGCGCTCGAACGCCGCCGGGAAGTCGCCGCTGTCGTAAGTATTTCCGAAGGCCGTGGTGTACGGAATTTTGTCGGGTGCGATCAAATTCCGCCGCCGCAGCTCAGCAGCGTCGATGCCTATCAGATCGGCCGCGGCATCAATAACGCGCTCGAGCAGGTAGCTTGCCTCGGGACGGCCGGCGCCGCGATAGGGGCCCGTCGGCACCGTATTGGTGAACACGCAGCGCGAACTCACCTGCGCGACCGGAATATCGTAGACTGTCGGTAGGCAGCCGGAAATGTGCGTGGTCACAATGAAATGTGCGATGCCGGTAAAATAGGCGCCAATATTGCCGAGCCCCTGCACCCGCAAGCCGAGGAAACGCCCGCGCTTGTTGAGCGCGAGTTCAACCGTCCAGAGTGAATCGCGGCCCTGATTGTCGGTCACGAACGCTTCCGAGCGCGTCGAGACCCAATGGATCGGTTTGCCCAGCGTGCGGGCGCCGTGCAGCAGCGCGACATATTCCGGATAGGTCGCGGCCTTCATGCCGAACCCGCCTCCGACGTCGTCGGTCAGCACAAGCAGCTCTTCTGGCTTAATACCCATGGACTCAGCCATGTGCATGCGCATGCCGCCGACACCTTGTGTGCCGCAGCGAAGCGTGTAGCGATTGCTGCCAACGTCAAAACTCGCCGTCGCAGTGCGCGGCTCGAGCGCGGCGACAACGAGGCGCTGGTTGACAAGTTCCACGCGAGCTACATGCGCGGCCTCTTTGAAAGCGCGATCGAGTGCCGCCTGTTTCTTGCCATCGGGATCAGCAGGCGCGGTCCAGTCAAAACCGATGTTGCCTGGCGCCTCGGGCCACAATTGCGGCGCGCCCGGAGCCATTGCGGCCCGCATGTTAGTCACCGGCTTAAGCGGCGTGTAATCGACCACAACCAGATCGGCGGCGTCCTGTGCGGCGGCGGCGCTCTTTGCCACGACCATCGCGACCGGCTCGCCTACATGCATTGCCCGCTTCTCCGCTAGCGCGGGCCTATGCGGACCGACGGCGAGCTTGCCGCCGCGGCCGGGGATAGGCACGGGGTGCGAGATAGAATGATAGTGCGCGACTGCGAGATCGGCCGCCGTCAACACCGCGACCACGCCCGGTGCTTTTTTGGCGGTCGATGCATCGACGCGGTCAATCGTTGCGAAGGCGTGTGGCGAACGTACGAAATGTGCGGTGAGCGCGCCCTCCGGTTTCACGTCATCGCCAAACCGTCCCTGCCCGCGCAGAAGTGGATCATCCTCGATGCGTCCCGACCAGGTATGGTCACTGTTGCGAGCTACGGTTGATTGCGTCATACGGTGCTCCGAAAAAAGAGGCTCAAAGCTTGCGGTCAGTGATGCCGGCTTTGGCGTAGAGCGCGTTGATGTGCGCCTTCACCTCCGGGTCGGTGGTATCGTGCTCAGGCGCATGAGCCCAGCCGACCTTAGTGCGGGCATAGAGTGCCATCTCCTCATCCTGCTGTGACGTGCCACCGGAAATCCCGTAGGCGCCGACCATTTCATCGCCCCTAAATACCGGAGCCGAGCCGCCGCTGGCCGCGATACGCCCATTGGTCATGGCCGCCAGGCTGACCAGCAATTGCGGATTGCGCTCCTTGAACCATTGCTGGATTACGAGCCCGTCGGGGAAGCGAGGGCTCATCGAGCGGAACGCCGCGACGGTGAAAGCTTTTGCGATAGCGGTTTCCGGGGTGATGAAGCCCGCCTCGTCCATACGCTCCACAGCGATGAGGTGACCTTCGGCCCCGACCACCGCGATCGAAACGGGCACGCGCATGGCGTCGGCTTTTTCCACCACCGCCTTGATGAATTCACGGCATTCTGCCGCACGCAACTTGGCCATCGCCTGCTCCCCCAACACCGATTATTAAGCTTTGTTTAGCCGGTAGTTCCGACAATTAACTGCAAAAAAAACAGGTTGGGGAATACCGTCCAGACCTATCTGGACGCGAACATGGCCGAGCTTCCTGTCGCGCGCCGCAGCCTGATCCGACTGCGTGCCCCCGACGCGGTGCAGCACTTAGCCCAGCGAAATGGTGCGCCGTTGATCTGGGGCTTCACTAATTCTGAATTCGCAAAGCTAGCCAAAAAGCCCGCTCAACCAATAGAACAGCGCGGCCAGCAAGCCGGCCGCTGGAATCGTGATGATCCACGCCGTCACGATTTCGCGCGCAACAACCCAGCGCACCGCTGATACCTTTTTGGCCGCACCAACACCGATGATCGAGCCGGTAATGGTGTGCGTCGTAGATACCGGAATACCGAGCTCGGTTGCCGCAAACAGCATGACAGAGCCGGCAGTTTCAGCGCAAACGCCCTGCATCGGCGTTAGCCGCGTGATGCGCGATCCCATGGTGCGCACGATTCGCCAGCCGCCCGCCAGCGTCCCTGCTGCCATCGCGATCTGACAGGCGATCACCACCCAGAACGGAACGTAGAACTGGCTGCCGAGATGCCCCTGCGAGTAGAGCAGCACCGCGATGATTCCCATCGTCTTTTGCGCA
>DASWAK010000134.1:0-3230 GCA_036391175.1 Pseudolabrys sp. | reverse complement strand
GATCGCGTTGCCCGGCTGGTGCTTGGCGTAAGTTCGCTCAAGCGCAAGCAGTATACGGCTGCGCGTCGAGATTTGGCACAGTCGATCCGAGGACCGATCACCGATCTCACGGCAACGCTGCTTTCGGCCTGGAGCACGTATGGCGCGAATGACAGCAAGGGCGCGGTGGCGGCAATCGACCATCTCGCTGGCCCGGACTGGTATGCGATCTTCAAAGACCTGCATGCCGGCCTGATTTATGACCTCGCCGGCAACCAGAAAGAAGCCGGCAAACGCTTCGAGCATGCCTACAAGCTCGACGCCACTGCACTGCGAGTAGTTCAGGCTTATGGCAGCTGGATTTCGCGCAATCGATCGCCGAAGGAGGCACTGGCGATTTTTGAGACTTTCGACAAGGTGCTGCCGCGTCACCCGCTTGTCGTCGAGGCTATGGACAAGCTCAAGGCCGGAGAGAAGCTGCCGCCACTCGTTTCGAATGTCCAAGCCGGCGCCGCTGAAGCGCTCTATGGCCTCGGTGCCTCGCTCGGCCGCCGCGGTGGCGAAGACCTTGGCCTAGTCTATCTACAACTCTCGCTCTTCCTCGCCCCCAGCCATCCGCTTGCGCTGCTGTCGCTCGCCGATCTCTATGAGTCGCTCAAGAAGCCGGAGCTGGCGATCAAGATCTATGATCGTGTTCCCGCCAGTTCGCCGTTGCATCGCAATGCCGCCATCCAGATGGCCGCTAATCTGGACAGTCTCGACCGCGCCGATGAGGCGCAGAAGCATTTAGAGGCGTTGATCAAGCAGCATCCGGACGATCTTGAAGCCATCATGGCGTTGGGCAATGTCTTGCGCGGCCACAAGAAGTTTGCGGAATGCGCCAACGTCTATTCCAAGGGCGTTGCCACAGTCCCAAACCCCGAAAAGGCGAACTGGGTCATCTTCTATTTCCGCGGCATTTGCCACGAGCGCTCGAAGCAATGGCCGAAGGCTGAAGCAGATCTCAAGAAGGCACTCGAGCTGTTTCCCGACCAGCCGCACGTTCTCAATTATCTCGGCTATTCGTGGATCGACCAGGGCATCAATCTGGACGAAGGCATGGACATGATCAAGAAAGCCGTCCAGCAGCGTCCGGACGATGGCTATATCGTGGACTCGCTCGGGTGGGCCTACTTCCGACTTGGCAACTACGATGAAGCGACCAAGCAACTTGAGCGCGCGATCGAGCTCAAGCCGGAAGACCCGACCATCAACGACCATCTTGGTGATGCATATTGGAGGGTTGGCCGCGTGCTGGAGGCCAAATTCCAGTGGGCGCATGCGCGCGATCTCAAGCCCGATCCTGAAGATCTCCTCAAGATTGAGGAAAAACTCAAAGCCGGCTTGCCCGAGGAAACCTCCTCCCAGGCCAAGGCCGGCAAGAAGAGCGGCGACGGCGGCTGACAGCCGATGCGCAGGCGATAGGTTTATTGCGTGAGCGCGACGCTGCTGGAAACGGCTCCTGCCAAGATCAATCTGACATTGCGGGTGCTCGGCCACCGCGCTGACGGCTATCACGAGCTCGAAAGCCTGGTGGCATTTGCCGATGTCGCCGATACGCTGACATTGCGGCCGGGCGCCGAGGATGCACTCGAGGTCACCGGGCCATTTGCCGGCAGCAGCGGACCTGCCGCCGAAAATCTAGTTCTGAAAGCGCTCGTTGCAGCGCGTAAGCATATCGCCGGGCTAAAGGCTGGTCACTTTCTCCTTGTGAAGAAAATTCCGGTGGCGGCTGGCCTCGGCGGCGGATCGGCTGACGCAGCAGCTGCACTGCGGCTCGTTGCTCGAACCAATGGTCTTGGCCTCGACGATCCTCGTCTCATGGCCGTGGCGCTTGCAGTCGGCGCCGATGTGCCAGTTTGTCTCGGATCGCGCGCGCGCATCATCCGCGGTGTCGGCGAGTTGCTGTCTCAGCCAATCGATCTGCCGGTGCTGCCGGTGGTGTTGGTCAATCCGCGCGTGCCGTTGGCGACCCGCGACGTGTTCGGCAAGTTAGTGGTCGCACGAAGCGGGAGTGATCTCGCCGATGTGCCGTGCGAGTTTGACGCGCTGATCGAATTTCTGAAGGAGCACGGTAACGATCTCACGCCCGCAGCCAGCGTCTGCGCGCCAGTGGTCAGTGAGATGCTGGGTGCCCTGCACGCGCTACCGAGTGTCAGGCTCGCTCGCATGTCCGGCTCGGGCCCGACATGCTTCGCCGTGTTCGGGTCTCAACGGGAGGCTGCAACAGCGGCGCAAGAGCTCAAGGACGGCCGCAAAGATTGGTGGATACGGTCTGCAACCATTGGCCCGGCGCTTTAATGCGCACGACCAATGCAAAATGCGACCGCCTCTTCCAGTGCCGACTTCATCTCTGACGCCGGCACCAACGCCAGCGCATCCGTAGCGATGGCACCGTAGTGGCGGGCGCGGCCAACCGTATCCTCGATCGAATGGTGTTTCGCCATGAGTGCGATGGCCTCGTCGAGATCACCATCACGAATGTCGCCTTCACCCAGCGTTCGATTCCAGAACGCGCGCTCAAGTTCGCTCCCGCGGCGGAAGGACAACACCACCGGCAAGGTGATCTTCCCTTCACGGAAATCGTCGCCGACATTCTTGCCAAGCTTTGCGGACTTGCCGCCATAGTCGAGGGCATCGTCGATCAGCTGGAATGCGATGCCCAGATTCATCCCGAACGACCGGCAGGCAGCCAGTTCGGCTTTCTCTTTTGCTGCCAACGCCGGCCCTACCTCACACGCAGCAGCGAATAGTTCAGCAGTCTTGGCACGAATGACCGCCAGGTATTCGTCTTCGTTGGTAGCGGTGTTCTTGGCTGTGCCGAGCTGCATCACCTCGCCTTCCGCGATCACGGCGGCCGCAATGGAAAGAATATCGAGGGCATGCAGATTGCCGACTTCAACCATCATCTTGAACGCCTGGCCAAGCAGGAAATCGCCCACCAACACGCTTGCCTCGTTACCCCAAAGCATGCGTGCAGCAACTTTGCCGCGGCGCATGTCGCTTTCATCGAC
Source organism: Pseudolabrys sp. (assembly GCA_036391175.1). GTDB lineage: Bacteria > Pseudomonadota > Alphaproteobacteria > Rhizobiales > Xanthobacteraceae > Pseudolabrys. Next base: position 198 of record DASWAK010000134.1, on the reverse strand, counting down.
CACATCGTCGTGCAAAAGCGTTGCCGTGTGCATGAATTCGACCGCGGCGGCGAGTTTGACGTGACCGTCGCCCGAATAACCACCGAGTCTGGCCATCGCCAAAGTGAGCATCGGCCGTAGCCGCTTGCCGCCCGAGGAAATCAGATGATTGGCGACCTCCGGGATCATGGCAACTTCGGAGCCTGTGCGCGACAGGAT
>DASWAK010000133.1:0-4930 GCA_036391175.1 Pseudolabrys sp. | reverse complement strand
AAGCGGAAATGCTGCGCACTCCGAATTTCGGGCGGAAATCGCTGAACGAGATCAAGGAAGTGCTGGCACAGATGGGCCTGCATCTCGGCATGGAAGTGCCCGGCTGGCCACCGGAGAATATCGAAGAGCTCGCCAAGCGCTTCGAGGATCATTACTGACGCCTTAGGACGTCATCCCGGATGCGGTGCACCGGGATCCGGATAAGTTGGATCCTGGGTCTAAAGCGTACCAATTGCGCTGCGCTCGGGGCACCAAGGGGAAACAGGAGTCAGGCGATGCGTCACGGCAAGGTTCACCGCAAGCTCAACCGCACGGCGGAGCATCGCAAGGCCATGTTCGCCAACATGGCCGCATCGCTGATCAAGCACGAACAGATCATCACCACGTTGCCGAAAGCGAAAGAGTTGCGTCCGATTGTCGAGAAGCTGGTAACGCTGGCAAAAAAAGGCGGGCTGCATGCGCGCCGTCAGGCGATCGCGGAAATCCGCGACGTTGCGCAGGTCAAAAAACTCTTTGATGTCGTCGGCCCGCGCTACAAGGAGCGTAACGGCGGCTATACGCGCATCATGAAGGCCGGCTTCCGCTACGGCGACAACGCGGCGAAAGCAGTGATCGAATTCGTTGATCGCGACGTCGAGGCCAAGGGTAAGGACTCCGGGCCAGTCCAGGACAAGAAGGTCGAGGAAGTGGCGACCGCAGCGGCCTGAACGTCCAACTGTTTTTCGAAAAGGGCGGCGCACTGTGCCGCCCTTTTTGTTTGCCGGATTGCATCTGGCGGTTATGATCGCACCAACGGGCTCACTGGGGGGAACATCATGAAAATTCGGACGGCATTGTCGATGGCGTTGCTTGGAGTCGCCTTGGTAAGCACGGCCAGTGCGCAGTCGGCGCAATCTGATTTGGTCAAACGCGGCGACTATCTCGTCAATGGCATCCTGACCTGCGGAAATTGCCACTCGCCGAAAGGCCCGCCCGCGGCGGTCGCCGGCAAGGATTTCTCCGGCGGCCTGTCCTGGGACGAGCCGCCGTTCAAAGTGACCGCGCCGAACATCACGCCAGACAAGGACACCGGCATCGGCACCTGGACTAATGCCGACATCAAAAAAGTGATGCGCACAGGCATTCGTCCGAACGGCGTGCATGTCGCGATGATCATGCCAACTGGCTTTTATCACATTATGACCGATCGCGACCTCGATGCTGTCGTCGCCTATTTGCTCACGCTCAAGCCCGTGAGCAACAAGGTTGCGGATCCGGTCTACAACATGCCGCAGGTCGAGCACGTTATCCCTGGCGGCGAGAAGCCGTTCACCGACGAAATGATGAGCGATAAGCTCAAGAAAGGCTTTTATCTTGCCACCATCGCGCATTGTATGGAGTGCCATACCCCGATGGAGAAGGGCGTGCGCCAGTGGGACACCCGTCTGGGCACCGGTGGCTTTGAATTCCGCGGCCCGTGGGGCGTCTCCGTTTCGCGTAATATCACGTCGAGCAAGACCAAGGGCATCGGCGCCTGGACTGACGACGAGATCAAGCGCGCGATTACTGCCGGCATCAGCAAGGACGGCAGCAAGTTGAAGCCGCCGATGGGCTTTCAATACTATGCAACGTTGACGCCAGATGATCTCGACGCCATCGTGGTCTATCTGCGGACGGTGCCGGCGCTGGAATAAGCATTTTACCCTGAGAGCGGGAAAGCAGGCCGACGGCCTTCATTTAAGCCGGTGAGAAGCCTATATCTCGGTCATTCACCGGGATTCGAACTTATGCGTTTTAAAGGCCTGATCGCCATCCTAATTGCCGCGACGTTCGCGGGCGTCGCCGGCGCACAAGAGCGGCGGCTCCCGATGCAAGCGGAGCTGCGGCTGTCCTACGCGCCGGTGGTTCAGCACGTGGCACCGGCGGTGGTCAATGTCTATGCCGCCAAGGTGGTGCAGAACCGCAATCCGCTGTTGGACGATCCGATCTTCCGCCGGTTTTTCGGCGTGCCGGGCGGTGGCGGCAATGAGCTGCAACGTTCGCTTGGCTCCGGCGTGATCATCGACGCCGCTGGCTTGGTCGTGACGAACAATCACGTCATCGAAGGTGCAGACGAAGTGAAGGTCTCACTCGCCGATAAACGTGAATTCGAGGCCACGCTGGTGCTCAAGGACGCGCGCACTGATCTTGCGGTGCTGCGCATTAAGGATGGGCGAGAGCGATTTCCCGTGCTCGACTTTGCCGATTCGGACGCGTTGCAAGTCGGCGATGTCGTGCTGGCCATCGGCAATCCGTTTGGTGTCGGGCAGACTGTCACGCACGGTATCGTCTCCGCGCTCGCACGTACGCAAGTGGGCATCTCTGATTACCGTTTCTTCATTCAGACGGACGCTGCCATCAATCCGGGCAATTCTGGCGGCGCGCTCGTCGATTTGACCGGCAAGTTGATCGGCATCAACACCGCAATCTTCTCGCGATCGGGTGGCTCGCAAGGTGTAGGCTTTGCCATTCCTGCCAATATGGTGCGAGTGGTGGTGGCCTCCGCCAAGACCGGCGGCAGTGCGGTGGTCCGGCCCTGGCTCGGCGCCAAATTGCAAGCGGTCACAGCCGAAATCGCCGACAGCATGGGTCTCAAGCGCCCGGCTGGGGCATTGGTGTCCAATGTGACAGCGAATAGCCCGGCGGCGCGCGCGGGCATCAAGGCGGGCGATCTGATCGTCTCGGTCGATGGGCAGGACGTCGATGACCCCAACGCTTTCGACTATCGGTTTGCTACGAAGTCGCTCGGCGGTAGCGCCCGCCTCGGACTATTGCGGGCGGGTCGCGAACAGACGGCTACGGTCGCCTTGCAAAGCGCACCAGAGGCGCCGCGCGATGAAATCGTGATCCGATCGCGCTCGCCCTTTTCAGGCGTCAAGATCGCCAACCTCTCGCCCGCACTCGCCGACGAATTGCAACTGCAGAGTGTCGATCAGGGCGTGGCTATCGTCGACGTCGATGCGGGTTCCTATGCCAGCAATCTCGGCTTCCAGCGTGGCGACGTAATTGAAGAAGTCAACGGCGAACGCATTAATAGGACCCGCGACCTTGAGCGCTTGACCAGCACGCCCAACCGCAGCTGGCGCATTATTATTTTGCGCGGCGGGCAGAAGATTTCCGCGGTATTCAGCGGATGAGGGCGAAGTTGCAGAGCATCTTGTCCCGGGCGCAGTGCTTCGCTACGCGCTGCGCCGCGCCCGAGGCGCGTGAGCTATCGTGATGACCCCACGCGCAAAAACGATCGGCCCAAGCCTGTTTGCCGCGGCAGGCCTCGACCAGAAAGCGCCGCGTCCACTCGCCGACAAGCTCAGGCCACAGAAGCTCGACGAAGTCGTTGGCCAGGATCATCTGCTCGGACCGGATGGTGCGCTCACGCGTATGCTGGCAACGCGCTCGCTGGGTTCGCTTGTTTTCTGGGGTCCGCCCGGCACCGGCAAAACGACAGTCGCACGTCTGCTCGCCCAGGCGACGGATCTGCATTTCGATCAGATCTCGGCCATCTTCACCGGCGTCGCCGATCTTAAGAAGGTGTTCGAGGAAGCGCGCCGCCGGCGCGAAATGGGGCAGGGCACGCTGCTATTCGTCGACGAAATCCACCGCTTCAATCGGGCCCAGCAGGACAGTTTCCTCCCGGTGATGGAGGACGGCACCATCATTCTGGTCGGCGCTACCACCGAGAACCCGTCTTTTGAATTGAATGCGCCATTGCTCTCGCGCGCGCGGGTACTGGTTTTTAAATCCCTTGATGAGGACGCGGTCGAGAAGTTGCTCAAGCGCGCCGAGAAGATAGAGGACAGGCGGCTTCCCCTTGATCCTGATGCGCGCGAAGCCCTTAAGCGCATGGCGGACGGCGACGGGCGGGCTGCGCTCACGCTTGCAGAAGAAGTTTGGCGCGCCGCGCGCAAGGACGAAACTTTCGATAGCGCTAAATTGCAGGAAATCGTGCAGCGCCGTGCGCCGATCTACGACAAGTCGCAGGACGGGCACTACAACCTTATCAGCGCGCTGCACAAGTCGGTGCGAGGATCAGATCCCGACGCCGCGCTCTATTATCTCTGTCGTATGCTGGATGCCGGCGAGCCGGCGCTTTATATCGCGCGCCGCGTGGTGCGTATGGCGATTGAGGATATCGGGCTCGCCGACCCGCAGGCACTGGTGATCGCTAATGCGGCCAAGGACGCCTACGACTTCCTAGGCTCGCCGGAGGGCGAGCTAGCGATTGCGCAGGCGGTCATCTATTGTGCAACTGCGCCGAAATCGAATGCCGGCTATGCCGCTTTTGGCGCCGCCATGCGCACTGCCAAGGAGGCGGGCTCATTGCTACCGCCCAAGCACATCCTCAATGCGCCGACCAAGCTGATGCAGGAGGAAGGCTACGGCCGCGGATACGCTTACGACCATGACGCCGAGGAGGCCTTTTCCGGGCAGAACTATTTTCCCGACGCGCTGGAGCGCCAAAGATTCTATGACCCGCCCGAGCGCGGCTTCGAGCGCGAGATCAGGAAACGCCTGGAGTATTGGGCGAGGTTGAGGAAGGAGCGGGGCGGGGCATGAGCCGCCGCGAACGTTCGGGTCCCCGCCAACCGGGCGGCGGTCGGCAAATGGCCGGACCGCGGCATCGTAATCGTGGCAAGTCCCAACGGTCTCACCGTGGCCCTGAGGTGCGAGCGCATCGAGCCTCGAAGAACGACGGCCCCAGTCGTGCATCCAAAGATCGGAGTGTGCCGCTCGGCCGGGGCCGCTCATCCTTCGAAGGCGGCCTGCGGCCGCCCCTCCAGGATGGGGGTGCGAAGGCGTTGCAAGCGGCCAGCAGGGTTCAAACCGTTACCGTCACCCCTGATGAATCAGGTATGCGCGTCGACCGCTTTTTCGAAGCACGCTTTCAGGGCCTGTCGTTCAGCCATATCCAGCG
>DASWAK010000132.1:0-10594 GCA_036391175.1 Pseudolabrys sp. | reverse complement strand
TCGGCGAGCCCGCTGGTCTCGATCACGATACGGCGGAAGTCCGGGAATTCCCCGCGCTCGCGTTCCACCACCATGCGGCGCAGCGCCTGCTGCAGGTCGGAGCGAGCGATACAGCATAGGCACCCATTGCCAAGCAGCACGGTTTCGTCGGCGCTCGAGTGCACCAACGCGTCATCGATGCCCGTCGCGCCGAATTCATTAACGACGACCGCGGTACCTTGTCCCTCCGGTGTCGCCAAAAAACGCTTGAGCAGCGTGGTCTTACCGGCACCGAGAAATCCGGTAATCACAGTGACCGGCACGCGCGGGCCACGTTCGCGTTTGAGCCTGCGCCCAAAGCGCCCGGCGGCTGGGGAGGGGAAAAGCTCGTTCAGAAATTCATCTCCAGCGTGTACAGCCCGCCGGTGTGGCGGTCGACCGTGTACACGATTTCACGCTCGTCCACGAACACATCGTTGAGTTGCACCGCACCGGCCGGCGTGCCTTTGGGCGGCGGCGGCACAAAGGCAGCCACTTCCTTTGGCTGATACGGATTGGAAATGTCGTAGGCGCGTAGGCCGCCATTAAAGAAGGTCCCGATTACGATCTGGTCGGATTGCCACGATGTCGGCACCGCTACGTTCTCGTGAATATTGTGCGCGCCGAAGCGGCCGCCGCGATCCTTGTATGAATCGACCGGCGGCAACGGGCAGGTGGCGATGGACACAGGATGTGTTTCGTCGCGCATGTCGAGAATCCAGATCAGCTTCGGCCAGTCCTTGCCGGCGTTCTCGGTCGATTCGTCGGTCACCAACATGAGATTTCGGTCAAACAATGGCACGGCGGTGTGCATGAAGCCGGTATAGGGCGGCGAATTGGTCCAGTGCGAGATCACCTTCGGATTGGCTTTGTCCTTGATGTCCATCACGAACATGCCGCCATCTATGTAGCAAAGATAAAGGCGGTCCGGCCGCTGCGGGTAGACGTTGGTGTTATGCGCGCGGTAGCCCTTGTCGAGTGGATGCCGCGACGGTGGCGCGACGTTGTCCGTGGCCGAGGTGCCCGGCATCCACCAGCGCCCGACCTCAACCGGTTTTGCCAGGTTGCGCACGTCGATGCAGCGGTAGAACTGGTCGTCGAGCGGATGGCTCGGCTTGAAGTCGGGTGAGCCTGAAGCCATGTGCACATATTCGCCGTCACAGAACCATAGTTGGTGCACGCCGCGCGAGGTCGGCCCCGAAGTGTCAAAAAATGAAATCGAGCGCGGCTTTTCCGGCACCGACACGTCGAAAAGCTCCAGCCCGGCCGGCTGCTGCCCGACCTTTTGCGTCTGGTAGGCAACCGCCATGATGTCACCGGACAGTTCCAGCGAGTTCGAGCGCATGTAAGGCTTGGGTAGGTCGGTCTGCACCACCACTTTCGGATTGCGCGGATCGGATACATCGACAGCGCTGAAATTCTTCGGCGCGCTTTCGTGCGCGAGCCAGATGATACGCCGCCCATCCTTGGCAATTTGTACTGACATGCCTTCGCCCATGCCGCCGAAGCCACCGAGATCGTTCTGCGCGAGCAGCTTGAAATTCCAGGAGACAGGCTCACCACTCTTGTTAATCGGACTATTGGCAGAAGACATGCACGGCTCCGGTGTTGGTCAGTTCTTGCAGAAAGGCCGGCGCGGACGCGCCGGCCTTAAGTGTCTTGACGCATCGCCAATCAGGCGCCGGCCTGTTTGAGGAATTCGGTGCGCAGTGCCTTGCTCCAGTCAGGCATCGCCTTGATCTTGTTTTCCTTCAACAAGATCTCGGCCTGCTGCTGCATGTAAGGGACGAGGTCGGACGGCCATCCCGGCTGCACTTCCACCCGCGCCAGTGCCTTGGAGAACGTGTCCTTTGACATCGTGTAGCCCTTTGACTCGTAGAACGAGAAGATCGTGTCGGCGACTTTTTTCGGATTGGACTTGAAATCCTTGGCGACCTCGAGCCAGGCTTTTAGATAGGCGACCACCGTCTCCGGACTTTTCTGCACGAATTCCGGTGTTGCAGCCATGAACACGGGTAGCTTGTCGAAGGTGTCAAATTCCGAGATCGTGACGGCAAGACCATCGGCCTCGGCGATTGCGTTGTACGGCTCGACATTGCACATGGCGTCGACGGTCTTGGCCGCCATCGCCGCCACCATGTCGTCTACGTTCATGCGCACTTCCTGGTAGTCGCCTTTCTTCAGGCCAGCCTTGGTCGCAATCTGATCGACGAATATGTTACCCGTCGACGAGCCCGTCTGGTTGGCCACTTTGAGGCCCTTGAGCTGCTCGACCTTGGTGATGTTGAGGTCTTTGCGTGCCATTACGCGCGCGGTCTTACCGACATATTCGATCATGGCGATGGCGACCAGCCCGCCTTTGTCATGACCGATGGCAAAAGATGGGCCGGCGTAGGTCCCCATGTCGACCTGCCGCGCCACCATCTGCTGCATCGTGAGGTTGCCGGACGGAACAGCAAATTCCTCGAATTTAACGCCGTGCTTTTCCAGTAGTCCCGAGCGCAGCAGGTAATAGGTCGGCATGCCCCACATGTTTGTCTGGTAGCCCTGCCTCACTGTTTCCAGCGCCGCGGCTGGCCGCACGCCGAGACCGGCCGCAAGTGCGCCAGCCCCCGACACCGTCAGATAGTGACGGCGTGTTATTCCGCCGTTCTGAGCCATGAGTCCTCCCTTATTCGTTTGTCTTGCCGTTGGCTTTCGCCGGTTCGCTCGCGCCTGTCTTGTGGCCAAGATGGTGCAGCAGCTCCTTCTGAAAATCGAGGAATTCTACGCTGAGCGGATCGCGCGGTCGCGGCAGTGGAATGCGGATTTCCGTTTTCACCGTACCGGGATGCGGCGTCATCACGATGACCCGATCTGCAAGGTAGACCGCTTCCGAGACGTTGTGCGTCACATAGATCACCGTCTTGCGCGTTTCCCGCCAGACTTCGGCGAGAAGGCGCTGCATGTCGTCGCGGGTCAGTGCATCGAGCGCCGCGAACGGCTCGTCCATCAGCAGCACAGACGGATTGTACGCCAGCGCGCGGGCGATGGCGACCCGCTGTTGCATCCCGCCAGACAGATGGTGCGGGTAGGAACCGGTGAATTTATCCAGCTTCACCATTCGCAATTGTTCGCGTGCAATCCTGTTGCGCTCGTCCTTCGGCACGCCTTTCATTTCGAGGCCGAACTCTACGTTGCCAAGCGCAGTGCGCCACGGGAAAAGCTGGGCAAAATCCTGGAATACGACCCCACGGTCCATGCCATGGCCGTCAACCTTCTTGCCGCCGATGCGGATTTCGCCCACCGCCGGCGAAAGAAACCCGGCGATGATGTTGAGCAGTGTGGACTTGCCGCAGCCGGAAGGTCCGACGATGCAGACGAATTCCGAGGCGCCGACAGTCAAATTGATATCTTTGACGCCCGGCACCTTGCCGCCTGGCGTGTCGTAGATCAGCGAAACGTCGCGAATTTCGATAGGAACCATGCTGCTTGCCTTGTCGCGCTAGCCTTTGGCCGTGCGCATCATGCCCCACCGCAACACGGTCATGCGCTCGAGCGAGCCGAAAACGAAGCGCTCGAATATGAATCCGATCATGCCGATTACGATCAGCGACGCCAGCATGATATCCGTGTTAAGAAATTCCTTGGCGTCGAAAATTACCCAACCCAGTCCCCAGTCGGAGGCGGCGATCATTTCTGCGCCCACTACGGCAATCCACGCGCGCAAGAATGCCTGCCGCATGCCGGTAATGATGAAAGGCGAGGCGCCGGGAATGATGACCTTCCAGAACAGCCTGTGCTCGTCGGCGCCCATGGCGCCGGCTGCGCGTAGCCATAGCGGATTAACCGAGCGCACGCCTGACCACGTGTTGAACATCATCGGAAAGGTCGCGGCGTAGAAGACGATCAGGATCGTGGTCAGGTTGCCAATGCCGAACCATAGCATGAACAGCGGTACCAGCGCGAAGGATGGGATCGGCATCAGCGCGCTGACCAGCGGCAGGAAGAAATGCTCGACGCGTGAGAAACGCGCCATCAGGATCCCAAGCGGAAGTCCGACCGCGACTGCCAGGGCAAAGCCGAACATCACGCGATAAAGAGTGAACGCGGCGTGCGCGATCATACTGCCATCGGCGATGCTGGCGATAAGCGCGCGCGCGACTGTCGGCAGCGTCGGCAGCAACGCTGGTGCGAAATAACCGCTGCGCGCCATCGCTTCATAGGCCGCCGCCGCCGCGAGCAACGTAACTGTGCCGCGCAGTAGCGTACGCTGGTCCTGTATACGTTCGGTCATGACGAGATCATCCCCCAGCGCACCACGGTGTAGTTTTCAATCTTCTGAAATACGAATTTTTCCAGCACTAGCCCGATGATGGCGATGACGACGATCCCGGCCAGCATGGCATCGGTATTGAGGAACTTGCGCGCGCCGAATATAAGCCAGCCTAACCCCCACGGCACGGCAGCGAGCATTTCAACCGCGACCAGGATGCGCCAAGCTTGCGCCAGGCCCAGCCGCAGCCCAGTGAGAATGTATGGTAGCGCACCGGGAAGGATCACATGGCTGAACAGGTGGCGTTCATCTGCGCCCATCGCCTGCGCGGAGCGCAGCCAGATTTCCTTCACGGCTTTTACACCGGTCCAGCTGTTGAAGATGATCGGAAACGCCGACACAAAGCCGACCAGCAGCACCGCCGAAACATTGCCAAGCCCAAACCACAATAGAAAAAGCGGTGCATAGGCGACGCCTGGAATCGGTGCGCCGATCGACACCAGCGGCAAGAAAATGTCCTCGGCGCGGCGCGAGCGACCCATCAGCACCCCGATGGTGACGCCGAGGATGCCCGCAAGCGCGAAGCCGGTGAGCAGCCGGATCAGAGTTTCAATGGCGTGATGCGGCAGGATTCCCGTAATCGTGAGATGCACGAAGGAAGCCGCGACTTCTTCCAGTGTTGGAAATAGCCGGTGCGGAAATACGCCAACCCAGGCGATAATCTCCCAAATTGCGCCAATAACGACAAAAGGAAAAAGATTGCGCGCGATCAGTCGCAGGCGTTCGCCACCTTGGGAACGGATGGAAGCCTCTGCCACGCCAATGGTGACGGCATCCTGCATCGGTGCCTAACTTCCTCCCCTGGCCTGGCCACTTGCGCTAGCCGTTGGCAGCCTTCTGCTCGGCCTTGATCAAAGGATAGCGCTTTGCTCACCCACCACAAGCGCGCGCAGTCTGGGATTTTGTGCCGCAAACCGCTACTGGCGAAAATACGGCAGAACGGCTAAGCCCCCGTCACGCGCGCTTCCAAAGTGCCAGGGTTTCAACGGGAGAGTTTCGTGATGTCGAAGAATGCACAAAAGATCGGTTGGATTGGAACCGGCCGCATGGGTTTGCCCATGGCGGAACGCCTTATTAAAGCCGGCCACGATGTGACCATCTGGAATCGGACTCGCACAAAGGCCGAGCCACTGGCAGCCAAGGGTGGCAAGGTCGTCGACAAGCTCTCTGACCTGGCGTCATGCGACGTAGTGTTTTCGATCGTGTCCGAAGGCAAGGACCTGGAGCAGGTCTTGTTCGGCAAGGACGGTGTTGTGGCAGGCTCCGGCAAAATCCCCGGTGTGTTCGTCGATTGTTCGACCATTTCGGTCGAAGAGTCTGCCGACATCCGCAAGAAGTTGAAGGCCCGCGGAGCCGACTATGTCACTGCGCCCGTGTCGGGCAATGCCAAGGTCATCAAGGCCGGCCGGCTGTCGTCAGTCGTATCGGGGCCCGAGGCAGCGTGTAAGATGATGATGCCGCTAATGGAGGTGATCGCACCACAGGGCGTTTCCTACGTCGGTGACGGCGAGCTGGCGCGTGTGTGCAAGATCGCGCATAACGTCATGCTCGGTGTGGTCATCGAGAATCTCATCGAGATCACGTTGCTCGTGAACAAGATGGGTGTGCCACGCCACGCGTTCCTCGCTTTCCTCAACAATGGCGTAATGGGCTCGATGTTCACCCGCTACAAGTCGCCGGCCTTGGTCAATCTCGATTGGACCACGACTTTCACTCCGGAATTGCTGCGCAAGGATCTCGACCTCGGGCTCGAACTCGGGCGTGAGATGGATGTACCGATGCCTGTGACGGCGGCAACGCGCGAAGTGCTGCAAGGTCACTTCGGGCATGCCACGTTGCAGCCGGATCCGCAGGCCTATCTGAGCAAGGACTTCGCGGCGCTGATGGAGACAATGGCGCTGGCCGCCGGCATGAAGCTCGCGCCCGAAAACAAGAACGTGCCGACGGGGCTGGAGAGCTGAGACTGTCAATTGTCGTCCCCGCTAAGGTGGGGGCCCATTCGTCGTGTTCTCTCGAAAGGCTGCGGAGTATGGGTCCCGCACCTCGCTTACACTCACCCGAGGCGACAGCAAAAAAGCGGCTCACACAAAAAAAGGGCCCCTTTCGGGGCCCTGTGTGCATAAGGTGGAGGATTCACGCCGCCGTCTAAGCCTGAAGGGAGGAAAACGGCGGCTGCGCACGTGTTCACTCAACCGGCCTGGGCCGCCTATCACAAGTAAAATGCCCGTAAATTTAGCAGTAGAAATTCATGGTGGATATGCAGGAGCCACATAACGCATCCTTCGGTCGCGTGACTGCGAACGGGAGTTCTAAATGACCTTCAAGCTCTACAACGCGCCCCAATCGACCTGCAGCCAGCGTGTTCGCTTCGTTTTCAGCGCCAAGAAGTTGCCGTTCGACGAGGTAAAACTCAACCTGCTTGAGGGCGACCAACTCAAGCCTGACTATCTCAAACTCAATCCCAATGGGGTCGTGCCCACACTCGATCATGACGGCGCGATTGTCATAGATTCTACGGTGATAATGGAATACCTCGATGAGGTATCGCCCGACGAAAGCTTTACGCCGGAAAGTCCGGTTACCCGCGCGCGTATGCGCGCGCTCATGCATTTCATCGATGAGATGCCGGCCGCGGCAGTACGCGTGCCCACATTCAACCTCGCCTTTCTGCCGAGCTTCCAGAAGATGAGCCGCGAAGCTTTCGTGGCGATGGCGGAGAGCAAGCCCTTGCGCCGCGAATTCATGCTCACCATGGGGCAGACCGGATTTCCGAAAGAGGAGATGGACGCCGCGCTCGCCCGTCTGCGCCGCGCCTATGAGCGCATGGACACCGAGATCGAAAAGAGCGGTGGCCCTTGGCTGCTCGGTAAAGAGATCAGCCTTGCCGACGTCGCCGCAATGCCGGCTCTGGTCCGCATGCACGATCTCGCCCTGCCGGATTGGCAGGATCTGCCGCGCGTTGTCACCTGGTTCGACAATATTCGCGCCCATGGCGCGTTCAAACCGACTTACTATCCAGGGTCACTATTGAGCGAGCGGTTTCCGCATTTGAGGGAGAAAGCTCCGGCTTGATGGGCGCCATGACACCAGCCGAACAGGATTTCAAAACAATAGCTGCGAAATATGTGATTGAGTTTCTGGCGAGCTAGCCCTTGGCAGCAGCTGCGAGCGCTCGTGCCTCCTTCAACTCCTCGAAACCGTGCATTCCGCCGTACCACTGGATGGCGACCACGGCGCCCTTGATCGGTTGTAGCAGACCGAGCGCCATCGTCAGCGCGACTAGCGGCCACAGCGTCATGCTGATCCACACTGCTGGAGCGATTTCGGTTTCCACCGCTAGCACGATCGGCACGAGTATGTGCCCGACGATGACGATTACCAGATAAGCGGGAAAATCGTCGGCACGGTGATGATGCAGCTCTTCGCTGCAATGCGGGCAGGTGTCGGCGACCTTCAGGAAGGCGCGGAACATGCGGCCTTCGCCGCAGGCGGGGCAGCGCCCGTACAGGCCGCGCCGCAGCGCCTGAGCGGCGCCGGGCAGCCTTTGCGTGGGCGCCATTCTTAATACCGATGGCTGATCGGCAATTCCTCGGCGGGGAATAGTGAGATCACCTTACAGCCCTTGTCGGTGACCACCATTTCTTCCTCGATGCGCGCGCCTGAATAGCCATCGGTTGCCGGACAATATGTTTCCAGCGCAAACACCATGCCTTCCCGGATCTCTGTCGGATGGTCAAGCGAGACGACACGGGAGATGATCGGGCGCTCGTGCAGAGCCAGGCCGAGGCCATGGCCGAACTGCAGGCCGAAGGCCGACAGCTCATCGGGGAAGCCGAACTCCTGGGCCTTCGGCCACGCGCGCGCGACTTCGTCGGTCATCACGCCTGGCTTGATCAATTCGATGGCGCGATCGAGCCACTCGCGCGCCTTTTTGTAGGCGTCATGCTGCGCGGGCGTCGCGCGACCGACATTGAAGGTGCGGTAGTAGCAGGTCCGATAGCCCATGAACGATTGCAAGATATCGAAGAATGCCTGGTCGCCAGGGCGGATCATGCGGTCGCTAAAGTTATGCGGATGCGGATTGCAGCGCTCGCCTGAAATGGCGTTCACCGCTTCCACGTCGTCGGAGCCGTGGCGATAGAGGAACTCGTTCACCTTTGCGACGATGTCGTTCTCGCGTACGCCCGGTTTGAGCTCCTCGTTAATCATGTGATAGGCGCCATCGACCATCGCCGCTGCGCGGTTCAAGAGCGCGATTTCGTCAGCCGACTTAATCTCGCGCGCCTCCAGCATCAGTTGTTGGCCGTCGACGATCTTCATGCCGGCCTTTTGCAATTCGAACATCATCGCTGGCTCGATGATGTCGACGCCGACCGGCATCTTCTCGACGCCGGCATCCTTGAGCAGACCAAAAATTTCCTTGGCGTGCTTAGCCATCAGCCCGAATGAGGGCTGCACCGTACCGCGCAAGCCGAGCAAACCGGCCTTGCAGTTCTCCGGCTTGAGCCAGGGCGCATAGAGCCTGTGATGTACGGCAGCCGAGCCGAAGTCCCAGAGGATCGGTTCGTGGTCGCGGGTCAGCAGCGCCCAACGGCAGATCTTGTCACGCTCCCACTCGCCAATCTTGGTCGAGGTAAGGTAGCGGATGTTGTTGACGTCGAACATTAGCAGCGCGCCGCATTCGGATTTCTCCAGCACCTGCTTTGCGCGGCCTAGCCGGTAGCGGTGCATGCGGCGGTAATCGACGCGTTCTTCGAAGTCGACGCCCATGATGCCGAGGGCCGGCAGTGCACGTGCCCAGTTGTAGCGAGGGTTGATATCTTCGGCGCGGATCGGCAGCGGGTCGCGCGTTCTCTCATCCATGGTCGTCTCCTTACGCGGTATTGATATCCGGCTTCACCGCCGGTGAGGTCGACACATTATATGCCTTCTCGGCGCTGCTGTCGGCAATAACAGAGCGGCGCGTTTTGCGGGCGTTGGCGCTACGCATTGCCGCATATAGCCCAAGTGGAAGCGGTGCAGAACCCTCGCGGTGTCAATGGGCTTCCACATGGGCGTCCTTAATCACGCCACCCCAAACCGCGGTTTCCTTCTTGATAAAGGCGGCGGCCTCGGCCGGTGAGCCGCCGGCGACGTGCAAATTGATCCTCTCAAAGTGATCCTGTGCTTCCGGGCTGCGGAGCACCTCGTTCACTGCTTTATTGAGCTTGGCGACAATGGGGGCTGGGGTCCTCGGTGGTGCGGCAAGTGCATTCCAGGTGCCGGATTCGAAGCCCTTCAGCCCGGCTTCGTTGAGTGTTGGTATGTCCGGTAAGCTGGCGATGCGTTTGTCCGTGGCGACCGCCAAAATGCGCGCCTTATCGGCCTGATGTAATTTTATCGCCGAGGCAAGTTCCATGAAAATGAAGTCGACATGGCTGGCGATAATGTCGTTGAGTGCAGGCGCAGTGCCCTTGTAGGGCACGTGGATTAGCTTGCTGCCGGTGACGCGCTCGAACAAAGCCGCAGTCAGGTGCGAAGTGGTGCCAATGCCTTGTGAGGCGTAGTTTACCTTGCCGGGGTTTGCTTTGACATAGGTGATGAATTCCTGCGCGGTCTTGGCCGGGAAATCGGGACGTACCAGAAGCACATTGGCGATTGAGGTCATGATTGCTACCGGTTCGAATTGCGTCGGATCGAAATTAATTTTTTTGTAGAGCAATGGATTGACCGTGAGCGGTGCCGGCTGTGCGGCCAGCAGCGTGTATCCATCGGGATCAGAGGTGAACACGACCTCAGCACCGATATTGCCGGCGGCGCCGGCGCGATTCTCAACCACGACCGGTTGGCCGAGCTTCTGGTGAAGCCCTTCGGCAACAATGCGTGTCACCGTATCGACGCCACCACCGGCCGGCACGCAGACGATGATCTTGATTGGTCTGTTGGGAAAAGTGGCCGCATCGTCCTGCGCCAGCGCACCAGACGCGAGAAGCAGTACGCACGAAATTAATGCCGGAACTATGCGCACCTTTTCATCCCTTCGATCCTCTTCGGCTTATGCGACGCGGGCCAGCTTTTGCGCCGGCAATTTGAGGTTGAACAGCTTCGTCGCATTGCCGCCAAGAATATTGCGCTTGGCCTGCTCACTCAGGAACGGCAAATCGTAAATTGTCGACGGCAGGTCGAAGTCCCAGTGCGGGTAGTCCGACGAATAGAGCAACTGCGTCTCCGCCTGGATCATGCGGAAGGTTTGCTCCAGCGCCGCCATATCGGTCATTTCCA
>DASWAK010000131.1:0-9122 GCA_036391175.1 Pseudolabrys sp. | reverse complement strand
GGCAGCGGCAACAAGCCAAAGCTGCCAGTCACCAGATCGAGACCGAGCAGCACGATAAGGATAAGTCCGACTGGAAATATTAGCGCGCCAACCAACGGCTGGCCTGTCTGCACCATGCCCGTCAACGCGAGGCTGGTGGCTGCCGCAAGAATGGCCCCGGCGAGCGCACCGCGTATGAGCAGATCGGTGGGCGACAGTCCGAGTTTGCGGCGACCGGTGTCGACCATGGCGGCAGCAACGTCCGCCGGCTTCACGTAGTCCATTTCTCGGCTCCTTTTTGGCGGCCGCCGGGAAATTCGGCACGATCCAGGCTGGCCGTGGCTATCATCTTGCTGCAAAGCAGCAAGGACCGTGCCACCCAGAATACTATTGAAATTGCTAGCTTATTTATCGACATCCTCGCCAAGAACGGCGAGCTACTGCGCGAGTAAGCAGCATTGGACGAAATTTTGGGCAGACTGCATTTTCGGTGCACAGCAATCAACGCGCCGCGCGCTCCCGCTGCAAACCGGTATTGGCGTGAAAATCGGGGCCGTTGCCGCTCGCCGCCACGAAGCCGGCGCGGATGGCGAAGTCGCCGAAGTGCTCGCCCTTCTCGCGTTTGGAGGTGTAGGCCGCGAATACAGGATCGAGTGCGGCGACGATGCCTGCGTGATCGAGGTCCTCGGCATAGAGCTTGTTCATTCGCGAGCCGTCGAAGGCCGCACCGAGGTAGAGATTGTAACGCCCCGGCCCTTTGCCGACCAAGCCGATCTCGGCGAGGTAGGGCCGCGCGCAGCCGTTCGGACAGCCGGTCATGCGAATGACGATGTCGTCGCCGGAAAGCCCATACACAGCGAGCCGTTCGTCGAGCGCCGTGAGCAAATCAGGCAAATAACGTTCGCTCTCCGTAAGCGCGAGCCCGCAGGTTGGCAGCGCGACACAGGCCATGGAATTACGGCGCAGACCGGACCAGGGCGCAAACAAGCCCGCTTCGCGTGCGACGCGCTCGATCTCGGCCTGCCGGCTCGTCGGCACGTTCGCGATGACGAGGTTTTGGTTCGGCGTGATGCGGAAGTCGCCCTCGTGCATCTGCGCGATAGTGCGCAAGGCGGTTTGCTGGACGACACCAGCCACGTCGTGAATACGCCCATTCTGCACAAACAATGTGAGATGTCCGCGTCCGTTGATGCCTTCGCTCCAGCCATAGCGGTCGCCAGTCGAGGTGAATGTAAAAGGTTTGGGCGGTGCGAGCTTGACGCCGGCCCGACGTTCGACTTCGGCACGGAAGGCGCCGAGGCCGCGGTCCTCGATTGTGTATTTGAGGCGCGCGTGCTTGCGGTTCTTGCGGTCGCCCCAGTCGCGCTGCACAGTGACGATGGCCTCGGCGATCTTGACGGCGTCCGCAGTCTGGCAGAATCCTATGACGTCGGCAGTGCGTGGATATGTATCAAGCTCGCCGTGGGTCATGCCCATGCCGCCGCCGACGGTCACGTTCCAGCCGATGACATTGGCGGCATCGTCCAGGATGGCAATGTAACCGAGATCGTGCGCAAACACATCGACATCATTCGAGGGTGGCACCGCCACTACCACCTTGAATTTGCGCGGCAGATAGGTCTTGCCGTAGATCGGCTCGACCACCTCCTCCTCGCCGCCTGCGATGCGCTCGCCATCGAGCCAGATCTCGCGGTACGCCGGCGTGCGCGGCAATAGATGGTCGGATACGGAACGTGCCAGTTCAATCGCCGCGGCATGCGCGCGCGATTGCTCCGGAAGCACGTTGCACATGACGTTGCGGTTGATATCGCCGCAGGCCGCGATGGAATTGAGCAGCACGGCGTCGATCGATTTCAACGTCGCCTTCAGGTTCGATTTGATGACGCCGTGAAGCTGCACGGTCTGCCGCGTCGTTAGCCGCATGGTGCCGTTGCCGTAAACCCGCGCAACTTCGTCGAGCGCGAGCCATTGCCGCGGGGTCAACACTCCACCGGGAATGCGCACGCGGATCATGAAGGCGAAGGCCTTCTCCATTTTTTTCCGCGTGCGTTCCGGGCGCAGGTCGCGGTCGTCCTGTAGATACATGCCGTGGAATTTTACTAGCTGCTGGTCGTCCTCGATGATGCCGCCCGTGATTTCCTCGCGCAGGCCCTCGGCCAGCGTACCGCGCAAATAGTCGCTCGCTTCCTTGATGCGCTCGTTGCGCGAGAGGTCGTCGGTCATGAGCCGCCCAATATATGCAGGATCAGTACGTATCCTGCAGATAGCGCTTTTCGCGCTCCAGTGTCACCACCGCTTGCTCAGCCGCCTCGGCGGCTAAAGCTTTCACATCGGCATAGGCGCGTACCAGCGCGGCGCGAACGTCTTTCGCCATCGCCTTGGCATCGCCGCAGACGTAGAAGTGCGCGCCGCCGTCGAGCCATTCGATCAGGTCTGCGCGGCGCTCCCAGATTTTGTGCTGCACATAGACCTTCTCCGGCGTGTCGCGCGAGAACGCGACATCCATGCGCGTGAGCGCGCCGTCCTTTAGCGCATCCTGCCAGTCGAGCTGATAGAGGAAGTCGTGCGTGAAGGTGCGGTCGCCGAAAAACAGCCAGTTGCGGCCTTTCGCCTCGGTCGCGCGGCGTTCTTGCACGAAGGCACGAAATGGCGCGACCCCAGTGCCGGGGCCGACCATGATGATGTCGCGGTCGCCTGCCGGCAATGCGAAGTGCTTGTTGGGCTTAAGCTTCACGCGCACGCGCTGGCCGCGCTTGAGCCGTTCAGCGACATAGTTCGACGCAACACCCTTGCGCGCGCGGCCATGGCTTTCATAGCGCACGGCAGATATGAGCAGATGCGCCTCATCTCCCACCTCGCGGCGCGAGGAGGCGATAGAATAGGCGCGCGGGGCGAGCGGTCGCGTCAGCGCACGTAATTTTTCTGCGTCGAGCGCGATCGGGAAGGTCGCGATCAGGTCGATGAGTTGCCGCCCGGCAATCCACTTGCGCGCCTGGTCGTCAGCGAGCAACGCTTTGACGTATTGGTGTCCGGTTGTCTCCGCATAGGTCTCGACGGTCTTGAGCGAGAGCGTGGTGACGTCTCGCGATCTAATGAGCTCGGTGCGCAGTTTGTCGTCCCCCGGCAGGCCGGCGGCTTTCAGTAACTCGTCGACATAGCCCGGATCGTTCTCGGCATAGAGATCGAGCGAATCGCCGGGTTCATAGGCCGGAGCCCCGCCCTCGAAGGATAGAGCCAGATGAACCGTCTCCTTGTCCGAACGTGAGGAGTTGAGATCCACATGCTCGATGATTTCGGCCTCAAAAATATTAGCGTCCGGCGACGCTGTTGGCTTGGCGCCGAAATCGACCTCGATCACCCGCCCACCAGCGTTCGGCGGTGTGAGCGCCTTCACCGTGTCACCGATCCAGCGCGCGGCCGGCTCGGCAAAGTCGAGATCGCAATCGACGCGGTCGATAATGCGCTTGCCACCGAGTGCGGCCAACCGCTCGTCGATCTTTCCGCCGATCGCGCAGAATTCCGCATAGGCGGTATCGCCCAGCGCCAGCACGCCGAATTCGACGCCATCCAGGCGCGGGGCGCCCTCGCTCATCAATTCATTATAGGCGCGCGCAGCGCGTCCCGGCGGCTCGCCCTCGCCCCAGGTGGCGGCAATCACCACAAGCCGCTTGGCCGATGCGAGCGCCGTCAGGTCGAGTTCAGCCATATCAATGATTGTCGGCTTCAATCCGTTCTTGCGCGCGGCCTTGGCGAAGTCGCCAGCGAGCTTCTCGGAATTTCCCGATTCGCTGGCATAGACGATGGTCAATGGCTCCGCCGGACGCGCCGGTGCCGCCGGCTGCGGCGCAGCCGCGCCCATCGAAGCTGCATCGAAACCTGCCAAGAAGCCGGCAAGCCAAGCCCGCTGGTTGGCACTGGCAGAGCCGAAGACGCGGTTGAGGAGATCTATCTCCTCTTCAGCGAACGGCGCAGTCTTCGGAATTGGCGACATTTTACCACTCATTTCTCGACGGCGCGATCAGCACCGTCGTATTGCGAAGGCCTCATATCGACGCCGGGAACAGGTGGTTGACGATGGCGAGAGCGACCAGCAGCACCAGGCCGATTCCAAGACTCCAGCCAATGAGCTTTTTCTCGATCGGCAGAAGCGGCTCGACCGCCGCCTTGCGAAGTTCCTCGCCGACATTTGCATCCGACATGGTTCGCTCCTCAGCTGGCCAGTGGCGGTTTAACGCCGCTGAAAAACAGCCACGAAATTAAAAGCCCGACCCAGATCACGAATCCGAACAGGCTCACGAGATAGACCGCGGCGAGCCGGCCTATGCCCTCCTGCCAAAGCTTCTTGAAGTTGGAGAGCACGCCGATCGAAAAGAACGTCAGAATGAAGAAGACGACACGGACCGTGTTGGCCTCTCCCATTGCCGCCGGCACTTTCGAGGCGATGCCCGCCGGCGTCGCCAGTGCGAGGTAAAGCCCGACTGCGAACGTCACGACAAAGCCGATGACGAATTTCGGGAAGCGTTCCCAGATTTCCCGGATGCTCGCCTTGTCGGACATCCGATTGGTGTGATTGGTCCAGATATAACCGAGTACGAAGGCCCAAATGCCGATGAAGATGTCGATGAACACCTTGATCGTGGCTGCCGTGCCCAGGATCCAGCCAGGCTGATACTTGATACCTTCCGCGGCATTTTGCGCGAGGATCAATGACTCGGTAATGGCGCCACCGGCGACCGCTGCGCCGTCGGTCTTGATAGCAAGGCCCATCCAGGCACCAGCTACCAGCGGCTCATGCGACAGGAATGTCTGGGCGAGAAACGGCAGGACGAGAACTTCAACCACGGCGAACACCACAACCAGCGAGGACACCAGCACCGGAATCATCGGCCGGGCACGAATGGCACCGCCAGTCGCAATCGCCGCCGACACGCCGCAGATAGAGATGCCGGAAGCGAGCGGTGCCGCCCATTCGCGGTTGAATCCGAACCATTTGCGGGCGACGAAATAAACGACCGCCCAATAGATCAAATAGGCTTCGATGATCGCCGCAACGCCGCGCAACAGCAGCGAGCTTGCCAGCGAGAGTTTCCCGGCGGCTGTTACCGCAAAGAAGCCCCCAAGGATCACGATCGCAATCTTGATGTAGAGCTCAGGCCGCACCGCGTCCTTGATCGCTTCGGCGAACCGCGGAAAAACGTTGGCGATCAAGAGCCCGGCGATTAGCGCGAAAATGTAGGCGCCTTCATTGGTCAGCTTGAGCGACCAGCCAATACCGAACTTCTGCAGTTCAGCGGGCGTTACCGCCGCGAAGTTCGCAAAATTACCGGCCACCCAACTCGCGTAGGCAATCCAGAACACCGCTGTGAATGCGAGGGCAAACTTCTTGATGTCACTCTTTAGCGCTACCGCTGCCGCGCTCAATACCACGAGAAGTGCTATGTAGGTGGCGATCAGCGCACCAAACCCGCCAAGCGAGGTATAGGACTTCGAAACCGTACCAAGTGCCTTCCCCGCATCACTCCAAACTGACGTAGTGACAACCCAACCAAGCAGGTCAACATTAGCAATGCCAGCCAACGCGAGCACGAAGATGAAAAGCCCGATGATCAGCGACAGCCAATCCTCACTGATACGCGGTGCGAGTTCGACGTTGTCGGCGCGACGGGGCGTTGCGCCGGGCCAGGTTGTGGTACTCATGGAAAAATAGCTCCTTACCAGGGAAGGTGCGGGAGAACGCCGAGGGCAATGAGAGCGACCAGCGCGGTAGCAATCGCCACTGCCCAGTTATCGAGCGCGCTCGGCTGTAGAACGCTGCGGCGTTCGTGAGGAAGGTCGGTCATCCGTCAGCTCCCATGCCAATGGCACGAGCTGCTAAATAGGAGCCTATTCTACGCAGCTGCAATAAGTGCCCGAAAATAAGAAGAAATTTGCTTCCTTTGGTGTCCGGACGCGTAACATTTTCCTTCAGGCGTCGCATTGTGGAGAACGCCAGTAACGCTCGAATCCCGCACTAACGTATGCAAAACACGGAGGATGACGCGCGCTTCGCAACCATCCGCCCTCTGATGTCCACCTATCGCCGTAGACTGCATGCACTGCTGACACCTCGCGAGCATCAGTTGTTCGCGCGTCTCGACACGCCGCAAAAGATTCAGAATTTCCTCGACAGGCTGCCGGTCAATTTCAGCCTCGAGGGCGACACCGCCATGTCACCGCGCCGCGTGCTTAATGCGCGCATGGCGCATTGCGCCGAAGGCGCAATCTTCGCCGCCGCCGTGCTCGCCTATCACGGCAAGCGTCCGCTACTGATGGACATCCGCGCGCTGCCGAGCGACCAGGATCACATCATCACATTGTTCCAGGAGCGGGGGCTATGGGGCGCGATCAGCAAGACCAACCACGCCATCCTGCGCTGGCGCGATCCGATCTATACAAGCGCGCGCGAGCTGGCGATGACATATGCGCACGAGTATTGCCTGCCTGGCGGCAAGAAATCGATGCTGTCGTTTTCGAAGCCGTTCTCGCTCGCGCGCTATGCGCCGCGCTGTTGGGTCATCGCGCCAGAAGATCTCGACTGGCTGCTGGTCGATCTCGACACCTCACCGCATCTGCCAATTGCACCGAAGCATGCACTGCGCAACCGCCGCCGCTCGTCGCGTGTCGAATTACTGTCGCAGGATGTCGTGGAATGGCCCGACCCGCGCAAGCCGAAACGCACGCGCAAGGGTGGCGTAAAGTAGGTTAGCCAGAACCTTACCGTCGTCCCCGAGAAGCGGGGACTCATGCCACAGAATATTGCGATGCTGCAGAGTATGGGTCCCGGGCCTCGCTACGCTCGCCAGGGATCACAGCGGAGAAATTAGCGCACAGCGTGCCGGTGGCCGAAGGCTAGCTCACGCGCGTTTACGCCGCCGCCTCCGACCATTATAAGGCGGCGCGTCGCAATAACTGGAGCAATCGCGTGGCGCCTTTCACTTTCCGAAGGCAATTGACCGTCGAATGGGGCCAGTGCGATCCAGCCGGGATCGTATTCAACAGCCGCTTCTTCGAGATGTTCGATACCAGCACCTGGCAATTGTTCGAGGCGGCCCTCGGGGTAAGGCCACACGAGCTCGCGACCGCCTTCGGTATTGTGGGAATTCCATTGGTCGACGTGCGCGCCAATTTCCTTAAACCCATAAAATTCGGCGACGTCGTCGAAATGACCACACGGGTCAGCGAGTTCCGTCGGTCCAGCTTCGACGTTGAGCATCGCCTCTCGGTCGGAGGCGAATTGGCAGTCGAAGGCGACGAAACCCGGGTATGGGCTGCCCGCAGCAAGGACGACCCCGAAAAGATCGGCGGCGCTGCGATCCCAGGCGACGTGATCGCGAAGTTTAGGGCAGCGTAATCGTTCCAGCCATTCCCGGGAATTGGTCTGTGGAAACCCTTCGGCCTGGCGTGGCGCAACGCTAATATTGGTTCTCGTAACGCTACAACAATGACAAAGCGTACAGTTAATGCGCGCTTGAGGGAACGAAACGCTTGGCCCGTCTGCTCGAGTGCAGGCTCAATGGCCGTGATCGCGCCGATGCGGTCGCCGACAACATTTTGTTGCTTGATTACCTGCGCGAAAAGGTCGGGCTCACCGGCACGAAGACCGGGTGCGATGGTGGCGAATGCGGCGCCTGCACGGTGCTGATCGATGACAAGCCGACATTATCCTGTTTGACGCTTGCGGCGACCGTGCAGGGCAAGCGCGTCGACACCATCGAGTCGCTTGGCGCGGACGGACAGCTTTCCGCCGTCCAGCGTGGCTTCCACGAGAAACTCGGCTCGCAGTGCGGCTATTGCACGCCGGGATTCATCATGGCCTCGGCCGGGTTGCTGAGGAAAAATCCAAATCCCAGCGACGCGGAAATCCTGGAAGCACTTGGCAGCAATATCTGTCGCTGCACCGGCTATGTGAAAATAATTGAAGCGGTAAAATTTGCCGCGGCGCTCGGCAAACAGGGCGTCGCCCCATGAATAAAGCCGTCCCCGCGCGCAATATCGGCACCTATGTGCCGATGGTCGACGGCCCGGAGAAAGTGTCCGGCCGGGCTAAATACACCGCGGACATTCTCGGCGCGGGCCAGCTCGCCGGGCGCATCTATCGCAGCCCCTACTCGCACGGCGAGATCGTCAGCGTCGATGTGTCGGAGGCCCTCAAGGTCCCCGGCGTGATCGCGATCGTCACCGGCGCCGACTGCGACAAGACCTTCGGCGTGCTCCCAATCGCCCGCAGCGAGCATCCGCTGGCGCGCGACAAAGTGCGTTATTGCGGCGAGCCCGTGGCCGCGGTTGCCGCGCTCGACGATGCCGCCGCGCGCGAAGCGATCCGCCGCATCAGGTTCAAGGTGAAGGAGCTGCCGGCTTACTACACATCGAAGAACGCGCTTGCGCCGGATGCCGTGCAGCTGCATGAGAACAAGCCCGGCAATATCGAGCGCGACGTGCTGTTCGAGCTCGGCTCGACCGCGCAGGGCTTCGCCGAAGCCGATCTCGTGCGCGAGGGCACCTATAACTGCGCCGAAGTCTGCCAGAACCAGATGGAAATGCACGCGGCCGTCGCCGAATACGACGCGGTGCGCGACCGCATGACTGTGCACGCGTCCACGCAAGTCCCCTACTACGTGCATCTGATGCTATCGCAGATCCTCGATATGGAGATGTCGCGCATCCGCGTGATCAAGCCGCATGTCGGCGGCGGTTTCGGCTGCCGCACCGAGGCGCTCAACATCGAGCTGATCGCGGCGCTCTTAGCGCGAAAGGCCAACGCCACGGTACGCATGGTGACGACGCGTGAAGAGACCTTTATCACCCATCGCGGGCGCCCAGAAACCGACATCAGGCTCAAGATCGGCATGCGCAAGGACGGCCGCATCACCGCGGTTGAATGCGACTGCGACCAGCGCGGCGGCGCGCATTCCGGCTACGGCATCGTCACGATTCTCTATTCCGGCTCGATGCTCTACGCGATCTACGACCTGCATAACGTGAAATATCTCGGCAAGCGCGTGCTCACCAACACGCCGCCCTGCGGCGCCTTCCGCGGCCACGGCACGGTCGACATCCGCTTCGCCTTCGAGAGCCTGATCGACGAGATGGCGGCCGAGCTCGGG
>DASWAK010000130.1:0-2661 GCA_036391175.1 Pseudolabrys sp. | reverse complement strand
CAGCCGCTACGCGTTGTTCTGATCGGCACTGATTTCGAGGTCCGCGTGTGGGAAAAACTGCTCGACATTCCGATGGGTAAGCTCACCACTTATGCTGGTCTCGCAGCGCGCGCCGGCGTGCCAAAGGCCGCTCGCGCCGTTGGCGCTGCTGTCGGCAAGAACCCGATCTGTTTCGTGGTGCCGTGTCACCGCGTCATCGGCAAGGACGGCGACATCACCGGCTATCACTGGGGCATCACCCGCAAACGCGCGATGCTCGGCTGGGAAGCCGGGATAGCCGCGGCCGCCTAGCTACGCCGCCAGGTCAAGCTTCGAGGCTACGGTCGAGTCGGCATTCAGCCGGTAAATCATCGGCACGCCAGTGTCCAAATTGAGTTTGGTGATGCTTTCCGGCGTGTGCTTGTCGAGCACCATCACCAGCGCCCGCAATGAGTTGCCGTGCGCTGACACCAGCACGTGTTCGCCTCGCATAACCCGAGGCAAAATTTCTGTTACATAGTATGGTAAGGCGCGTGCGAGCGTATCCTTCAGGCTCTCACCACCCGGCGGCGCTACGTCATATGAGCGGCGCCAGATGTGCACTTGCTCTTCACCCCATTTCTTGCGCGCGTCATCCTTGTTGAGCCCTACAAGCTCACCATAGTCGCGTTCGTTGAGGGCTTGATCCTTGAACACGGGAATCGAAGTCTGACCCAATTCGGCGAGCATCAGATCGAGTGTACGCTGCGCGCGCTTGAGCGCGGACGTAAAGGCAATGTCAAACTTGATCCCTTGGGCTTTCAGCTTACGGCCGGCCTCGCGTGCTTCCGCTACGCCTTTTTCAGTCAAATCAATGTCGCGCCAGCCAGTGAACAGATTCTTCAGGTTCCAATCGCTCTGGCCATGACGCACGAGTACGAGAAGACGGTCGGTCATTGCTTTCCTCAAAAGTCGTTCAATCCCAGAACATCCATCATAGAATAAAGACCCGGCTTCTGGTTGCGCGCCCAAGCAGCAGCATGAAGTGCGCCACGCGCGAAGATCATGCGGTCCTCGGCCTTGTGAGTTAGCTCCAGACGCTCGGCCGCGCCGGCGAAAATGACACTGTGTTCGCCAACAACAGTGCCACCCCGCAGCGTTGCAAAGCCGATGTCGCCCGCCTTGCGCGCACCGGTATGGCCATCACGACTTCTGACCGAATATTTCTCGAGTTCGATTCCGCGGCCTTCCGCAGCCGCCCGACCAAGCAGCAAGGCGGTACCTGAAGGCGCGTCCACTTTTTGGTTGTGATGCATCTCCAGGATTTCGATGTCGAAGGAATTGTTGAGCGTCTTGGCCACCCGCTTGGTGAGCGCCGCCAGCAGATTGACGCCGAGGCTCATATTGCCCGACTTGACGATCACCGCACTCTTTGCGGCGTCCTTGACCTTTGCGTCATCGGCCCCGCTTAAGCCGGTAGTACCGATGATGTGCACCTTGGCGGCCTTGGCCGCGAGCGCAGCAAAAGCGACGGAGGCCACAGGTGCAGTAAAATCAATGATGCCATCGGCCTTCGCCAACAGTGGACCGGCATCACCGGTCAGCTTAATGCCGTTCTCGGGAAGACCGGCCAAAACGCCCGCATCCCAGCCGATCAATGGCGAGCGCACGTCTTCCAACGCGCCGGCAAGCACAAATTCCTTGCTGTCGGCGATCGCCTTGACCAGCGTGCGGCCCATTCGCCCGCCCGCGCCGGCGACCACGAGCCGCATCTCGGTCATGGGTCCAACTCCCGGAACGTGGGCGTGGGTATAGCGTGACGGCCTTCAAAAGGCGACTAGTGCATGGCCCCGAAAAGATCATGCTCGTTCTCAGGGCTGCGGCCCATCGTAGCCTTCGATCACGATCAGATCGGCATCGGCATTAGCCTGCCGCAGCGTAATCGCCTTGGCATATTCCGGCGAGCGATAGCAGGCCATTGCCGCCTCATAACTGGGGAATTCAAGCACGACGACGCGGCTGCGGTTCTTTCCCTCCACAATTTCGGTCTTGCCACCGCGCGTGACGTAGCGGCCACCAAATTTGTGCAAGATATCGGGCAACGCGGCGACATATTCTTTGTAGCCATCTGCATTGCGCACGTCGACATTGGCAATTCAGTACCCTTTTGCCATTCGGCGTTCTCCCTGAGCAGCTTCACGCGTTGACCTGGTCGATCTCGGCAATGATCGCATCTGCTACGGCTTTGGGATCGCGCGCTTCCACAATCGGACGGCCAACCACAAGATAGTCGGCGCCGGCGTCGATCGCACGCGCAGGGGACATGATGCGCTTTTGGTCGCCTTGCGCGCTACCCGCCGGCCGGATTCCGGGCGTCACCAGCACCATGCCCGGACCTGCGATGTCGCGCAGGGTCGCCGCCTCCTCTGCGGAACATACAAGCCCATCTACGCCGGTGTCGCGCGCCTGCGCCGCGCGCGCGGCGGCGAGCTCTTTGACATTCATTTCGTAGCCTGCGGCGGCAAGATCGGCGTCGTCATAAGAGGTGAGCACAGTGACCGCGAGGATACGCAGCTTCGATCCGCGTTTGCCCTCCACAGCTGCCTTCATAGTTTGCGGGTATGCATGCACGGTGAGGAAGGTCGCGCCCAACTGCGCAACGCTCTCGACGCCCTTAGCGACCGTGTTGCCGATGTCGTGCAG
>DASWAK010000129.1:0-4621 GCA_036391175.1 Pseudolabrys sp. | reverse complement strand
GTGACGGCGTCGGCATTCACCTCAGGCACGATCAGCGGCACATCCGCATCCATGCGCCAGGCCGAGGAATTATCGATAACCACCGCTCCCTGTGCAGCGATCTTCGGCGACCACTCCTTTGACACCGCGCCACCCGCCGACATCAGGCAGATATCGACGTCAGAAAAGTCAAAATGATCAAGCGCTTTAACCTTCAGGGTCTTGTCGCCGAATGAGCACTCCACGCCCTGACTCCGGCGCGATGCAATGGCGACTACTTCGTCGGCGGGGAAATTTCGTTCGGCCAGTATGTCGAGCATCTCGCGCCCGACATTGCCGGTAGCACCCACCACAGCGACCTTGTAACCCATTGTTAACGCTCCGGAATAAATTACCACTCGGCTGCTGCTACGGGACAACCGGATGGCAGCGCTTCTAGGCGAGAACAGCCTTCAACACAACGGCACCCTGCCGACGACAATCACATGCACCCGGCTCTGCGCTCATGGCGTGAAGAACTGCCCACCAGCTTTGTGCGTTTTCTCGCATATCTGGGCGCTGTTGCGCTGCTTTCCATAGGGGCTGCGCATGTTTCCCAATCGCCAAAAGTGATGACTCCCATCACGCCGGTGCATCAGCCGGATTGGATTGAAGTGGAGCGCCCGTTCCCGGCCTTTGCGCTATCGATCCCAGAAGCCGCCGACATGCCGGCGAGCTACGCTATCCGGCGGCACGCAGAAGGCGGCGGACGCAAGGACATCCTAACGTTGGGCGAACCAGACAGCGTGTCGCCCTATCTACAAGTCGAGATTTACCGGCCAGGCAGCGAGATCAGCCGCTTTGCTGATCCGAAAGCCACAATCATCGCTGGAGCGAAAGCACTCGCGCCGATCGAAGCGCAGCGTGCTGACGAACCCCTCGCGAGCAAATTCGGGCCGCTAGCAATCGTTTCCTTCTCTACTTCGAAAGGTACACCGCGCCATTGTCTCGGCTTTGTACGCACTTACGGCGATCCACGATTGCAATTGTCCGGCTGGTTCTGCCAGGGCGGCACTGAATTCATCGCGCAAAGCACGCTGGCTTGTGCGCTCGACCGGTTGACGTTACTCGCCGCCGGCAGTGAGCCAAAAATCGGTGCGGTGTTTGCGAAAGCCGAACTCAATCGCAGCTATTGCGGGCAGCGCGATCCGATCCTCGCGGCAACGCCAAAATACCGTCTGCTCTGGAAGGCAATCGCGAACCGCCCGGAGCCCCGACGCATTGGACACTGAGCGACGGAGCCGCTTCGCATCATCTCCTTAAAGTCCCATGTGATGAGATTGCGCGCTTAATACGAGGGTCAATTCCAGCGTCTACGCCACCATGACAATTGACCTGCCAACGAATTCATCGGATCATATTCCAATAAAAATATCTGAAGCGCCGGTGATAACCGGCACGCTTTAGTAAGCCTCTGGGGAGAGGAACGATGATCACACGACGTCATTTGCTGCAAACGGCAGGTGCGGGGGCCGCCCTTGCGCTGCCTGGACTAAGACTTGCAGAAGCTGCCGGCGCAGATCTTACACCAGGCGTGCCGGAGGGCGTCAGCAGCTACGCCACCATGGCAACGCTGCCGGGTAAGAAGCCGCTCATTCAGCTCTCTGACAGACCGCCAAACTACGAAACGCCACTCGAGTACCTGCGCACGCCGATCACGCCGAACGACGAGTTCTTTATTCGCTATCACCTGGCCGACATTCCACAGGTCAAGGCCGAAGGCTACAAGATCGCAGTCGGCGGCGATGGCGCTAACGGCACCGCCGAGATCACGCTCGACGATCTTAAGAAGATGCCCGCGATCGAAGTGGTCGCCGTCAATCAGTGCTCGGGCAACAGGCGTGGCTTGTCGAAGCCTCACGTGCAGGGCGTGGAATGGGGATACGGCGCCATGGGTTGCGCGCGCTGGAAGGGCGCTAAGCTCAAAGACATTCTCGACAAGGTCGGTCTTAAGAAGGAAGCGATCGAAGTCGCCTTCGATGGCGCCGATGGACCGTCAGTGCAGGGGACGCCTGACTTTATCAAGAGCATTCCTGTTTGGAGGGCGATCGAAGAGTCGACGATCGTAGCCTATGAAATGAACGGCCAACCTCTGCCGCATTTCAACGGCTTCCCTGCGCGGCTCGTCGTGCCGGGCTGGACCGGCACGTATTGGCTCAAGCACCTCACCAAGATTAACGCGCTGACCAAGCCGCAAGGCGGGTTCTGGATGAACCCGGCCTACCGCATTCCGCTCGGCAAATTCCCGATCAGGGACCGCTTCGTCACGCAGGAAACCGCGGTCAACACACCTATCACCGAGATCGTGGTCAATTCGCTGGTCACCAGCCACCGCGAGGGCGCCAAGGTGAAAGCGGGCAAGGTCACCATCAGTGGCCTGGCCTGGGACGGCGGCTACGGCATCCGCACGATGCAAGTCTCGACCGATGGCGGCAAGACGTGGTCGAGCGCCACGCTGGGTCAGGATCTCGGCCCCTATGCGTTCCGCGCCTGGAGCTTCGAACTCAATGCCAAGAAGGGCAAGAACTCCGTGACGGTCAACGCCACCAATAATATCGGCCAGTCGCAGACCGCCGCGCTGATCTTCAACCCGGCCGGCTACCATAACAACGTCATGCAAAACCTCACGCTCGTCGCTTAAGGGACAGACCATGCGGACAATCGTAATCACTATCGTCGCCACACTGATCGCGCTTCCGGCGACGGCTACCGCCGAGCAAGCGATCAAGCTGAAGCCGGGGCCTGGCGCCGACAAGGTGGAGGCCAATTGTCAGGCCTGCCACAGCCTCTCTTACATCCCGATGAACTCGCCGTTCCTCAACGCTGCGGGCTGGGATGCCACGGTCACCAAGATGATCAAGGCATTCGGGGCGCCGATCGACGATGCCGACGCCAAGGCGATTGCTGACTACCTGAAGAAGAACTACGGCACCTAACCCGACGCCTCGCTTTCAATATTGCGAAAACCGGCCCCGCCTTGTGGCGGGGCTTTTTTCCTGAGATTACGGACATATACCTAGGATCCAGGCCCTGTTGCGTGAAACAGAAGCCGGCTAGACTGCATTACAATACAGAGGCAAAGGTCGAGGGCCCCATGAACTTGAAAGTCATCGCCGCGGCGTTCGTTCTGACCGGAGGCGTGGCCCTGCTGGCCGCGCCGGCGGATTCCCAGACCAAGCCGGCGGACGCCCAGGCCAAGAAGAAGACGGTGGTCTATAATCGCGACCGTACGGTCCAGGTCACCCGCGACGAGGATGGCCGGACGCGCACCCGCATCATCATTCAGAAGCGCTCCTATCTCGATCCCGGCACGGCAACATTTCCGGGCGAGCGCGGGGATCACGATTATGCGGTCCTGCCCAATCACCGTGCCTCGGGGATTCTCGACAACACGGTGTTCGGCAGCAACCAAACCGCGCTTCCCGGCCCGTGGACTTTGCCAAGCAAGAACAATCCCTGGCTGCAGTACTGAGCAGTCATTCGAGATTTGAAAAGAGAAACGCGGCCATGAGGCCGCGTTTTGCTTTTAATCAGCCCTAGGCGGCGAGTTTTTCCAGCTCGGACAAAATCGCAGAACCCATTTCCGCGGTCGAAACGACTTTGCTGCCTTCCGACTTAATATCGGCGGTACGCAGACCCTTGGCGAGCGTTGCGGAAATCGCCTGGTCGATCCAATCGGCCTGCTTTCCGAGATTAAAGGAATACCGCAACGCCATGCCAAATGACGCAATCATCGCGATCGGATTGGCGATGCCTTTGCCCGCGATGTCCGGTGCCGAGCCGTGTACCGGCTCATAGAGCGCCTTGCGCCTACGCGTCTTGGGGTCGACTTCGCCAAGTGAGGCGGATGGCAACATGCCGAGCGAGCCGGTCAACGTAGCGGCAATGTCCGAGAGAACATCGCCGAAAAGATTGTCGGTGACGATAACGTCAAATTGCTTGGGCCAGCGCACCAGCTGCATGCCGCCGGCGTCCGCAAGCATGTGCTCGAGTTGCACATCCTTGAACTCGCGCGCATGCATCTGTGTCATAACCTCATTCCACAAGACCCCCGTCTTCATGACGTTGCGTTTTTCCATTGAGGTGATCTTGTTGCGACGCTTGCGGGCGAGTTCACAAGCGACGCGGCCGATGCGCTCGATCTCGTAGGTGTCGTAGACCTGTGTGTCGATGGCGCGCTTCTGCCCGTTGCCAAGATCAGTGATGGTCTTCGGCTCGCCGAAATAAACACCGCCAGTCAGTTCACGCAGAATAATGATGTCGAGCCCCTCGACCACCTCACGCTTGAGCGAGGAAGAATCGGCAAGCGCAGGATAAACAATGGCGGGACGAATGTTGGCGAACAACGCAAGATCCTTGCGCAGTCGAAGCAAGCCTGCCTCGGGCCGTACGTCGTATGGGACTTTGTCCCATTTGGGTCCGCCCACCGCACCGAAGATCACGGCGTCGGCGGCCTTTGCCTTCTCCATGGTGGCGTCGGTAATAGCCACCCCATGCGCGTCATAGCAGCAGCCGCCCACTAACGCCTCTTCAGTGTTGAATTTGTCAGGACCTTTTTTGTTGAAGAAGTTGATGACGCGCTTCACTTCGGCCATTACTTCTG
>DASWAK010000128.1:0-3154 GCA_036391175.1 Pseudolabrys sp. | reverse complement strand
AGATTCACAAAGGGACCAAGACCGAAGCGGGCGTGCGCCTCAATATCCGTGTCGGCGTACAATATATCGATGCCTGGCTGCGCGGGCGCGGCGCGGTGCCGATCTACAATCTCATGGAAGACGCGGCGACCGCCGAGATCTGCCGCGCGCAGATTTGGCAATGGATCAAATACGGCGCCGTGCTCGAGGGCGGCGTGAAAGTAACCGCCGAGTTTTTCGAGCGCGCGCTCAGGCAAGAGATGCAAGTGGTCAAGCGCGAGGTCGGGGCGGCAAATTACGCGCGTGGGCGCTTCCCGGAAGCGATCAAGTTATTTCGCGAACTGTCGCTCAGCCGCGAATTCGTGCCGTTCCTCACCATCCCAGCCTATGAGCTGATGTTGACCGGCAGCTTTGTTTAGCGCGAGTCGGGTGAACCCGTGTCCCTTGTCCTTTCCGAAAATCTCATCCGGCCTGGATTGGCGTCATGGGGGAGAATCATCGCATCATTGAAAGCGATGTTTGCAATCCTGCACGCGCTTCGCCACGTTCAGCCTCCGGATTGGTTCAACTAAAATTAGCACAAAT
Organism: Pseudolabrys sp.; assembly: GCA_036391175.1. GTDB lineage: Bacteria > Pseudomonadota > Alphaproteobacteria > Rhizobiales > Xanthobacteraceae > Pseudolabrys. Next base: position 2,590 of record DASWAK010000128.1, on the reverse strand, counting down.
CGCGGCGCAGCGTTCTTCACCTCGAGCTACTCTTCTTTATCGACGAGCGGTCTCGGTTCGGAGCATGCGCCAAACCTCTGGCGCTGAAGGTCAAAAATTGATGCCAAGCCAGGCTTTCACCTGCTCGTGCAGATCGCCAGCGAAAGCCTCGGGTCCGCCTTGTGCGGTGATCTCGCCGAGGCTCAGCACATAGATATAAGTCGACATCTTCACAACGCGGCGAACGTTGTGGTCCACGAGCAGAATCGCGGTCTGCTCGGACGCAAAAAGGCCGATCCACTGATAGACCTCCTCGGCGACCCTGGGTGCTAATCCGATGCTCGGCTCATCGACCAGGCACAGACGTGGTCGAACTAAATAGGCCTTGGCGAATTCGACCATTTTCTGCTGGCCACCGGAGAGATCACCGGCCTTGTCGTACCGCTTATTCCTAAGCACCGGAAATTTTGCGTAGGTATCATCGAAGCGATCGGCGATATCGGCGCGCGTAAGACCGTCCGCTCGCCGGACGAGGTGCTCGAGCGGCAGGCGCAGATTGTCCTCGACGCTCATGAAATTGAACAGGCTCGATTCCTGCGGGATATAGAAGATGCCACGGTCGATGACGGTATGCGGCGCGATCCCGGTGATATTGGCGCCATCGAACATGACGAGGCCTGAGCTTGGCCGCAGGAACCCGCAGATCGTCTTCATGATGGTAGACTTGCCGGCCCCGTTAAGGCCGATCAAGCCGGTGATGACGCCCGGCGCGACCTTGATGCTGACCCCGCGCAAGATGTCGATATCGGCGACGTAGCCGGCGCTCACGTTGTCGAGCACGAGAAGCGCGGTCATGCGGCGGCCTCGCCGAGATAGGCCTCGATCACGACGGGATCGGTGAGTACCGCGCGGGTCTTCTCGTCGGCGATGACGGTACCGGCGTTCATGCAAATCGCGCGCGGGCAAAGTTCGACGATCACTGGCATGTCGTGACTGACGAGCAGGAAGGTTTGGCCGGCGGCGTGCCGACGGCGAATGACGTGCGCCATGATCTCCTTCATGGTCGGGTGGACCGCGGCGAACGGTTCATCGAGTAGCGCGATGCGCGGTGGAACCATGAAACAGGAGCCGAACTCGAGCAGCTTGCGCTGACCGCCCGACAACTGGCCGGCGTCGAGATGCATCATGCGTGTAAGTGTCAGATCTTCGATGAGTTCGCGCGCGCGCCCTTCGGCCTCGGCTTCGGGCAGCCCCAGCGCACTGCCGGTGACCAGCAGATTGTCAAGCACACTCATGCGCGGGAAAACGCGCGTGAGTTGGAACATGCGCAGCACGCCGAGCCGTGCCAGCGCCTCAGGCCGCAGCCCGGTGATCGGGCGGCCGTGGAGAACAACGTCACCAGAATCAGCAGAGAGATAACCGCTCAGGATATTGAGCAGCGTCGTCTTGCCGGAGCCGTTCGGGCCAATGAGGCCGACAAGCTCACCCTCGTTCACGGAGAAAGTCACGTTGTCGAGGGCCTTGAGGCCGCCGAAGAACTTGCTCACGCGATCGATGGAAAGGCAGGCCATGGCGCCTCACTCCGCCGCGGAGGCAGCGGTCGCCGGTCGGCGCGCAGTGCGTTCGATGGCTTGGCGGAAGAAACCCCACAAGCCTTCGCGGAAGAAGCGGCCGAAAATGATGACAAGAAGCGCGAACACGATGAGCTGATAGCCGCCGAAGTCGCGCAAGAACTCGGAGGCGACATAGACCAGGAAGGCGCCGCCGATCGGGCCGGGGAGGGTGCCGAGGCCGCCGATTACCACCATGCTGACGATAATGCCGGTCTGCGAAAGGAGGCCGAGTTCGGGACTGACGAACTGTGCGAAATGCCCGTAGAGCGCGCCGGCAAGCCCACTGATGGCGGCGCTGAGCGTAAAGGCGTTGGTCTTCCACAGCACGGTCTTCACGCCGCGGCTCGCGGCAGCGATCTCATCGTCGCGAATGGCGCGCAGATAAAGGCCTGCGGGTGCGCGCAGAAGGAAATAGAGCCCTAACTGGATGACAACGAGCACGCCGAGCATCACATAATACCAAGTGAGCCGGTGGTCGAAGAGCCCCGGCACATTAAGGCCGAGGTCGCCGCGCGTGATCTCGATTGAATTACTAATCACGAGGCGGAAGATCTCGGCGAACGACAGCGTGGTCAATGCAAGATAGGGGCCGCGCAGTCGAAGGACGATGCGGCCAAGCCCGAACCCGATCGCCGCTGCAACTACTACGGATGCGGGAATGCCAACCAGCGGCGGCGCGTTGAAATGATAGGAGAGCAAGCCGGTCACATAGGCGCCGATCATGCCGAATGCTGCCGGTGCAAGCGAGAATTGCCCCGTGTAGCCGGCCAGTAAATTCCATGCCGCCGCCAGCATCGCGAAATACATCGAGACGATGAGGACGCCCTGCCAATATTCGTTGCGCACAATCGCGGGCAGCAGAGCGACCAGCGCGAATATCCCAAGTGAGAATACGAGCTGGATTCGGTCGCGCATGCGAGTATCGCTGAAGGTTAAAGCCATCAAACCTCGCGGCTCCGCTCGCCGAACAGGCCCTGCGGCCGGAACAGCAAGACCAT
>DASWAK010000127.1:0-3667 GCA_036391175.1 Pseudolabrys sp. | reverse complement strand
TGTGGCATATCTACTGCGAGGAAATGCGGCCGCTGCTGGTATCGCTCCTCTACAATGCGCCGCTACCGCGCGAGCAGCTCGTTGACCGGTTGAGCGGGCCAAAAGCGAAAGAGCTCCTCTCGCACGCCCAGCACGACCTCTTCAGCGTCGTGCGCAAGCATTTTGTCGACGAGCGCATCCGCACATTATTCACGTCTTATATGCACGTGATCACAACCGAGAACGTGCCCGGTGCCGGCATCGTTTTTCCGGCAATATTCGCCAATATCGCGAGTTTTACGCTCCCAGTCGGCGGCGCGGTTTCGCTGCCGCTCGCGCTGGCGCGGGTGGTTGAGGCTGGCGGCGGTGCAATCATCACCGGCGCCCACGTGAAAGAAATAATCGTCAAGGGCGGCCGCGCTACGGGAGTGAAGCTTGGCGATGGGCGCGCTATAAACGGGAGAGCAAGTTCGTTGCCAGCGCCATCGATTTTCCTGCCACCGTGCAAATGGCCGGCGAAGCGTTATTCCCTGAACCGGTGCGCGAGAAGGCGAAATCCTGGCACTGGGGCAACCACAGCTTGGTGACTTTGCATCTCGCGCTCAAGGACCCGCCGGCTTACCGCGCGGCTGCTTTCGATCCCGATGTCGCGCGCGCTTACAACATCTTTTTCGGAATGGACCATATCGACGACGTGGCGAGCTGTTTTGACGATTGTGCGGCGAAGAAATTTCCCCGGATCCTGATGGGCAATGGTGCCTGCAACAGCCAGTTCGACCCAAGTTATGCGCCGGCCGGCAAGCACGTCGCGTTCTGGTGGCCATTCGCGCCCTATTCGGTCGACGGCGGGCCGCAGAAATGGGAGCGTAACCGCGTCGACTACACGCAGCGTGTTCTCGACTATTGGCGCATCTATGCCTCGAATCTCGAAGGCGACAACCTGCTCGGGAGCTATCTGTTCACGCCGCTCGACGTCGAAAAGCTCAATGACAATATGCGTCAGGGTGCCGTGCGCGTCGGCGCCTACATCCCAAACCAGCTCGGCATCAACCGGCCGCACCCGCTGATGCCCGGTTCTCGGACGCCGGTGGAAGGGCTCTATCTCTGTGGCTCCTCGTCGGGCAACGGCGGCGGCATCAATGGCGCACCCGGCTATATCGCCGCCAATGCCATCGTCGATGACCTGGGCCTCAAGCGTGCATGGACACCCGTGCCGGCTCCGGAATGGAAGCACTGAGATTCGCCATCATCCTTCGAGGCTCGCGCTTCGTGCTCGCGCCTCGAGATGACAGAGCAAAATCCTGAGTTGACCCACATCAATACCGCCAGTGCCGCCTCATGCTTTCATATTTTTAAATAGTTGGAGGACTCTATGAAAGCCAGCGATGTCATGACGCCGGCCGTCATTTCTGCCGATCCGGACGCTACGGTACTGCAGGCGGCGCGGTACATGCTTCAACATCAGATCAGCGGTCTGCCGGTGATCGACAAGACTGGAAAACTGGTGGGTATTTTGTCGGAGGGTGATTTCCTGCGCCGTCGCGAGACCCGGACAGAGAGAAAGCGTTCGCGCTGGCTCGAATTCCTGATGGGTCCGGGTAAGATCGCGGCTGAATATACGCACTCGCATGGCAACAAAGTTGCCGAGGTGATGACCACCGAAGTGCACACCGTTAGCGAAGACACGACGCTTGAAGATATCGTGGAACTGATGGAGCGCCACCGCATCAAGCGCGTGCCGGTGCTGCACGGGAATAAGGTCGTCGGCATCGTGACCCGCTCCAATCTCATGCACGCAATGGTTAGCCTGGCGCGCACCAAGCCAAAGGCCGCGAAAGATGACTCAACCATTCGCGAAAAGTTGCTTGCAGAAATGCAGAAAGAGAAGTGGGCGCCGACGGCCATGACCAATGTTGTGGTGCGCGATGGCGTTGTCGAATTTTGGGGCGTAATTGTCGACGAACGCCAGCGTGAGGCGCTGAAGGTTGCCGCCGAAAACATTCCGGGCGTTAAAGCGGTAAAGGATCACATGGTGTGGGTCGAGCCCACGTCAGGTCTCACCATCGAGCCGAAGGAAGAAGATGTCGTCACGCATTAGCCACGTGATCGCCGCGTAAATAGACTTTGATCTGGCTCAAGGAATGAGACGCACGCTTATTGTAAGTAACCTAACTATTGCTGCGGAAATGCGGCATCACGTGACGGAGGCATTCATGAACCTGAGATCGCTCATCCCCATTGGCCGCGACCGTTCGGTCGCAAGCCCATTCATGTCCTTGCAACGCGAGATCGACCGGTTATTCGAAGACTTCTCTCGTGGATTTCCCACAATAGCTGGCAATGGCGCAACCGCTCTGATGCCGAGCATGGACGTGACGGAAACCGACAAGGAAATCGAGATCACCGCCGAATTGCCGGGACTCGAAGAAAAGGATGTTCAAATCAACGTCGCCGACAACATTCTAACCATCCGTGGTGAGAAGAAGGCCGAAAAGGAGCAGAAAGACAAAAATTATCGGCTGGTCGAGCGCAGCTATGGTGCGTTCGAGCGCACACTCGAGCTGCCAGAGGGCGTCAACGCCGACGCCATCAAGGCGAACATTTCCAAAGGCCTGCTCAAGGTGACGGTTCCCAAACCGGCGCCGACACAGGCCAAGAAGATCGAAGTCAAGTCCGCCGCCTGAGTTCAGGGGCGACGAGAAGGCGTGCCGCCGCGGCCCCATAGTGGCGCGGGGTACGCCTTTGTCTTTCGGGGGCCGACAATTTGTCTGAAGTTCCCCGTTGACCTGCGTCAAAGTCCATACCTGTAGATGATACAGAATAAAAAATTACAGCGCGGGAGACCACCATGAAGTCATTTCTGATGTCCGCCGCTGCGATCGTCGTCGCCGCAACGATCCTGGCGGCACCGGCCATTACCCAAACTTCGACTCCCGGCCCCACCAATCCGCCAACGGCCGGCGGTTCCGGGTCGGGCGGTGAGGGGGGATCAGGTCCCGGTTATGGTCCCCGCAGTTACGGCTGGGGGCGCGGCATGATGATGGGCCCAGGCATGATGGGCGGGAGCGGCATGGGCGCGATGTGCGATCCGCGCGGCGCCGGGCTCGCTGAATGGCGCATGGAACGCATCGAGCGGTTGATCACTCCGACAGAAGCGCAACGTGCGGCACTCAATGACTTGCGAACCGCTTCGGCCAAGGCCGCAGAAATCGTCGCGGCGGCTTGCCCGCGCGAATTTCCGGCCAGTGCCACGGCACGGCTTGAGTTGATGGAAAAGCGGCTCGACGCCATGCAGCAAGCCATCAAGGTCGTACGCCCCGCCTTCGACGGCTTCTACGCGACCCTTAATGACGAGCAGAAGGCGCGCGTTAATACCAGCGGCCCACGTCATTGGGGTTGGCGTGGCTGGATGCGTGGCAACTGACCCGTTGTTTGACCTGAGTCAAAGCCGCTGCGGGGGCTTCGGCGATAAATCACCCCGGAATCTTTCCGCAAAGCTACAAACGGACAGGACAGATGGCGAACGCGCTCGCTCCCCAAAAAAACATGACGATCGGCGAAGGCGGCTCGGCGCTTGCCTTCGCAGCTTTGGCACTGCTGTCGATTGTCGTGGCGGCAAAGGCCTTCACGCCGGAGTTCGCTTTCCACGCTTATCTCTTTACCGCCGCCAGTATCGCAGCGGTGTTCG
>DASWAK010000126.1:0-1951 GCA_036391175.1 Pseudolabrys sp. | reverse complement strand
AACGACGAAGACAGATCGCAGACCGAGCAACTCTTGTCCAAGGAGAAAAACGATAGCATAATTCAGCACGAAAAAGGCATCAGCCTCAGAGGCCTTTGCGTTGTCAGGCTAGTGGAAACGGCGGAAAAGCAGCCCTTCTTGCGGTAAAATACGGTTCCCATGCGGGAGTCGCCAAGTGGTAAGGCGTCAGCCTTCCAAGCTGATATTCGCGGGTTCGAATCCCGTCTCCCGCTCTCTTGTCCAGTGTCACGTGTCAAGTGCCAAGTAACTTGACGCCTGATACGTGACACATGGCACCTGACACACGAAGAGACCGGGCCCATGGCGCAGTGGTTAGCGCAGGCGACTCATAATCGCTTGGTCGTAGGTTCGAATCCTACTGGGCCCACAAATTCCACTCAAGAACGTAGCCAAACTGGAATTGAGCCGGAATACGCTTGGTCGAAGGTTCGGAGCCTATTGGCAGGCATCATGACCCCCAAGAAGCGGTTGCTGCTGACCATCAATCTGCTGGGCGGCGCGGCCGTGCTGGGTAGCTACGCCTGCGGCCTCCGCACGCATCCACATGCCGCAGACGTCCTGTGGGGAGGCGTGCCGGCGAGCATACGGCCTTTCTACACGGCCGGCATGTTCCTGGCCGCAGCCGGCTACTTTGCGATCCTCTACTTCATCCTCTTTCGGCTCGACCCAGACAAGACAAGCGTCTGGCACCGCTCTGGTTTTGGTACTTTCAACATCCTGTTTGCCGCCATCTTGATCCCGTCCTCGTTATGGATGCCGCTCACCTTCGCCGCGCTCGAAGCCACCAGCGTGGTCCTGCTATGGGTCGTCAGGCTGGTCCTGGCGGCGGTGGGACTCGCCTCACTGGGTCTGCTGGCGGCTCTACTCAACACCCAGCCGCGTCGACCGCCGTGGGCCTACTGGCTGGCCCTGACAGGGTGCGCGGTATTCTGCTTGCAGACCGCCGTGCTGGACATGATCGTCTGGTCGGCTTATTTCACAGTGTATAATTAACGCAAGACAATCGCGCGGGCGTTGTGGACGGCGCAGAGATAACGTCGCCGCTTTGGGCGGGAGCCCCTCACCAAGCAATCTCAAAAATGACCATCCGCATCGTTACAGACAGCACCTGCGATCTCCCGAACGAGCTGATAAAGGAACACGGCATCGCCGTCATCCCGATCCTCATCCATGTGGGAGCAGGGGAATATCGGGATGGCATCGACCTGAGCCGCGAGCAGTTCTACCGGCAGCTGCCTGACCTAAGGCCTGCGCCCACCACGGCAGCACCCGGGCATGAGGTTTTCCGGCAGACGTATGAACGGCTGGCAGCCGAGGGCGCCACGGAGATCCTTTCCATCCACATCTCACACAAGCTGAGCGCGGTCGTGGATATCGCCCGGCGGGCCGCGCAAGAGACCACGACCGTTCCGGTGACGGTCTTCGACTCCTGTCAGCTGAGCCTGGGAACCGGCTTTCAGGTGCAGAGCGCAGCGCAGGCCGTGAAGGACGGTCGCACGATGAACGCGATTCTGGACGTGCTGAACGCGCAGATTGCACGTACGCATGTCTTTGCCGCGCTCGACACGCTGGAATACATGCGCCGCGGCGGGCGGATGAATGGCGCCATCACCGCGCTGGGCGACTTGCTGCAGGTCAAGCCGATCCTCAAGATGTACCAGGGGGACTCGAGCGCGGAACGTGTGCGCACCCGCGCTCGCGCGGTGAAGCGGCTCAAAGAGCTGCTGGCCGAATGCGTACCGTTCGAGAGGGTCGCCTTAGTGCATACCGACGCGCAGGCGCGGGCGCAGGCATTGCTGGATGAGGTTCGGGGCGGGCTCCCAGGAGGGGAAATCTGGATGCAGGAGATCAACCCGGTGTTGGGCGCGCATATCGGTCCCGGCGTTGTTGGTTTCGCCTGCATATCCAAGATGAAATAGGAAGGAACCCG
>DASWAK010000125.1:0-3184 GCA_036391175.1 Pseudolabrys sp. | reverse complement strand
CAGGCAATCCGCCCTGACGGGCGCGCCCGATCGCAGGATCGGCCGTGCCCGTTTTGTCTTGCTTGGCGATTTCCCTGCGGCGGTTGACGCTGGACCCGGCGGACTCGACAATTGTTATCAGACAGGCATATCAGACACTTCCTTATCAGTTCCTTCCAATACTTAGTTAGATGTCATGTTGGACGCGCCCGTGATTCGAGTCGCCGATCATCGAGAAGCTATCAATCGCGTACTTGCGCACTACGGGTTAGGTCCCGATGCGCTCGAAGTCGTGCCGAGTGTGTTTGATTGGTGCAAAACGAACGGGGTGCCCGGCGACCACATCGGCCGAATGGCTATCTGCCTGTGCAATTGGGAAACTGGCGCGTGCCGCATCGCAATGCGCGAGCAGTTCAGTGGGACGGACTTCGAAAACGCCAATGCCGCGATGTTGGTTCGGGGCTTTCGCGACGAACTCGATCGCCTCAACACAAGTGAGAACTGCCTGCTTCATCTGCTGCTGCACGAGGTGGCGTGTCACGTCATAAAGAGTACGGAGCAAGTACCGAGAGACACCTGGGCATTCGCGGAGCTGGACAAACATGACATCTAACAACACGTTTGAGCGGACCGTGATTCATCGTGGGCGCGCCGTCCTCGCAATGGATTGCGTGCTCGGCGGCGCGCAATGGCGGTCGTGGCCGGTCGCTCAACTGGGTCGCTATCCGCGGCGAGGCACTCGTCGACAAGTGACAGTCCATCGGCCCCCCCAACTCGGAATAGACTCGCCGCCATGGGAATCTTGACCTTCAGCATCAACGTCACCCTCGACGGTTGTGTCGACCACCGGGAGGGAATCGCCGATGACGAGACACACGCTTTCTTCACCCGCCTCATGGACGAGGGCGGGGCGATGCTGTGGGGCCGCGTCACCTACGAGATGATGGAGAGTTACTGGCCGGCGGTCGCCCGTGGCGACGAGGAGGCGCCGCCGGCGATGCGCGAGTGGGCGGTCAAACTGGAGGCGAAGCCGAAGTACGTCGTGTCGTCGACGCGAAAGAACTTCCCGTGGGCCAACAGCCACCACATCACCGGCGACCTGCGCACGGGCGTGCAGGAGCTGAAGGACGCGACCCCGGCCGGCGTGCTCCTCGGTAGCGGCAAGCTCGCGACCGAGCTGGACCGACTAGATCTGATCGACGAGTACAAGTTCCTCGTCCACCCCAGGATCGCCGGCCACGGCCCGACCCTGTACCAGAGCGGGCTGCCCAGCACGCGACGGCTCGAACTGGTCTCGGCGAAGCCGCTCCGCAGCGGCGCGGTCGCCATGTACTATCGGCGCGCGCCCGGCTAACAACCGGTTGCAGCGGACCTCCGCTGAGCGGCCCGCCGCTGAACCGGAGCGTTAGGCGAGCCGGGAGTCTCCGCGAATGGACGCTCGAACGCACCTCAAACTCTTCGTCATCGCAACCGTTGCGTGGGCACTCTTCTGGGTGATCGGCCTCCCCGCCTACTATCAGCAGTATTCGACGCCGTTCATGGTCTGGTTCGATGCCCTTGCGCTCCTGCCGCTAGGGCTCATCTTCCTCCTGGTCCTCCGTCGAGTGCGCCCTGGTCGCCGCATGCAGCGCTCGCTTTGGATGGCCTTCTACTTCACTGTGCCGGTGGCAATCTATGACTGGCTCTATTGCGGCCTCTTCCTTGGCTATGGGCTCTCATTCGTGCTCGTCTACTGGTACCTTTCCGTCTACTACGTTCTGCCTTGGCTCGTTCTGCCGGTATGCGCCGCCTTTCTTAATCGGCGCCAGATGTCGCAGCCTGTATAGGTCATGGATCAGGGCGCGCAGGCGCACGACAACGAACGCTCGTCGTGTTCGCAATGAATTGCGTGCTCGCCGATGCGCAACGGCCGGCCGCTGAACTCGGTCGTTAGACCGCAACGGAGCGAGAGGAGAGTTGTGAGCAAAGTATTCGTCAACATTGGACTTAGCCTCGATGGCTTCATGGCGCCGGAAGGAATGACCATGGAGAATTGGGAGTACAAGAACTGGGGCGCCAAGTGGAGTGCGCTGATGGCCTGGATCCTCAACCAACAGTACTTCCGCGAGAACCTCAAGCTCGGACCAGGGGGAGAGACCGGCCCGGTCAATGACCTGGTTCGCAGCACCACGGAGCGCATCGGTGCCAACATTATGGGCAAGCGAATGTTCGACCAAGGCGAGCGCGCATGGCCCGAGGAGGCTCCGTTTCACTCGCCGGTATACGTTCTTACCCATGAGAAGCGCGAACCCTGGGTGCGCCCCGGTGGGACGACCTTTTACTTCATCAATGACGGGCCGGAGCGTGCCCTAGAGCTGGCTCGGGAATCCGCAGCCAATCGTGATATTCGTATCGCGGGTGGAGCGGATGTGATCCAGCAGTACCTGAACCTGGGTGTCGTTGACGAGCTGGAAATCGCCTTGGCACCCGTGTTGTTCGGCGGCGGGCGGCGTCTCTTCGAGAACCTACGCGAGCCCGGGCCGCAGTTTCGCATTGACAAGGTTCTTGATGGTCCAGCCGCCACACACTTGCGCTATGTGCGTCAGTGAGGGCGGCCTAACAACCGGTTGCAGCGGACGGTCCGCTGCGCGGCCCGCCGCTGAATCGGAGCGTTCACGTTCAAAATATAAACTGAGACTGCAATGATGGTGACAAATCGATCTGTGCAAGCTTGTTGGTGCTGAACGGATCGCTTGAATCAAAGCTTATGGGTTAATAATTACACCGCGATGTCCTTCCTGTTTATGTGAATCTGGCCTTCACGCGGGACCGTACAAGTTCCATACAGAAGATGTGAATGATAAGGACTTGCAGCGGTTCTATGTAAGAATTGGCAGTTCTCTTGCAGGCTGGTAAAGAACGAAAAATCGTGTTTCACTAGCCGGAGGCGGCTAGATAATCATTGGCTAGGCAGTGACCGAATCTATTTCACACCCGAAAGGAGATTTTCTGCATTGGATATTCCACGGATCTTCAACATCACCGAAAGTGCTCACCGCATCCATAACCCGTTCACACCCGAAAAGCTTGCCACTCTCGGCGCGGCGCTGCGTCTGGAAACGGGAACCCGAGTGCTCGACCTCGGCAGCGGTTCGGGGGAGATGCTGTGCACCTGGGCACGCGATTACGGAGTCATCGGCACCGGCATCGACATGAGCCAGTTGTT
>DASWAK010000124.1:0-5151 GCA_036391175.1 Pseudolabrys sp. | reverse complement strand
TCAGGCAAGCGGTCTTGAACTCAGTGTTATCGAAGGCGCCGACAGCATCACCGGTGCGCAAGCAGCACTCGCCGAATGATCGCAGGGAGGCACTCACGCCGATGTCGTTGAAGGGAAAAACCCTGTTCATCACCGGTGGTTCGCGCGGAATCGGTCTCGCGATCGCACTGAAAGCGGCGGCCGAGGGCGCTAATATCGCCATCGCCGCCAAAACGGTTGAGCCGCATCCCAAGCTTGAGGGAACCATTCACACCGCGGCAGCCGAAATTGCAAAGGCTGGCGGCCGAGCTCTGCCGCTGGCGGTCGATGTGCGCGACGACGCGGCCGTGCAGGCAGCGCTCGATGAGACCGCGGAGAAATTCGGTGGCATCGACATCGTCGTAAACAACGCCAGCGCGATCCAGCTCGCGCCGGTCACAGCGACCGATATGCGGCGCTACGACCTGATGCAGGAGATCAATGCCCGCGGTACCTTCATGGTGTCGAAATTTGCCATTCCTTATCTCGTGCGCGCGGCAAATCCGCATATTTTGATGTTGTCGCCGCCGCTCGACATGGCCGAAAAGTGGTTCGCGCCCCACACGGCCTATTCGATGGCGAAATTCGGCATGAGCCTGGTGGTCCTTGGCCTTGCGGGCGAATTGCGCGGGAAGGTCGCAGTCAATGCGCTTTGGCCGCGCACTACTATAGCTACCGCCGCCATCAAGAATCTGCTCGGCGGCGACGTGATGATGCGCCGATCGCGCAAGCCGGCGATTCTTGCCGAGGCCGCCTGCCGTATTTTCCAGAAGCCCAAAAGCTTTACTGGGAACTTTCTGATCGACGACACCTTCCTGGCTAGTGAAGGCATTAATGATTTTGACCAGTACCGCGTCGATCCCAGCCAAGCGCTGCAAGTGGATTTCTTCGTGCCTGACAAGAGTCCGGCGCCAAGCGGCGTCAACCTGGAAGCAAAATCGCGATAAGCACTTCCACGAAGCCGTGCGAGCGTTTAAGTCTAGCTGATGTCCACCCTCCTCCTCAGTCATCCTGCCTGTCTGAACCACCTCACGCCTGCGGGCCATCCGGAACGGCCGGATCGTTTGCGTGCGATCGATCAAGCATTGGAGAACGAAAAGTTTCAATCGCTGGCGCGCGTCGAGGCTCCGCTCGGTCCGCTCGATGTTATCGCGCTCTGCCACCCGATGGATTACGTCGAGGCGATCCGCGATGCTTCGCCGGCCGAAGGCCTGGTGCGGCTCGATGCCGATACCTCGATGTCGCCAGGCAGTTTCGAAGCAGCGTTGCGCGCTGTCGGCGGCGCGAAGTTAGCAGTAGATGAGGTGATGACCGGCAAGGCCGTAAACGCCTTCGTTGCCACGCGCCCGCCGGGACATCACACGGAAACTGCACGGCCGATGGGTTTCTGCCTGTTCAACAACGCGGCGATCGCAGCGCGCTATGCGCAGAAGACGCACGGGGTCGAGCGCGCGGCTGTGGTCGACTTCGACGTGCACCATGGCAACGGATCGCAAGATATTTTCTGGTCAGATAAATCCGTGATGTACTGCTCGACCCATGAGATGCCGCTCTATCCCGGCACCGGTGCGATTGGGGAACGTGGTGAATTCAACACCATCGTCAACGCACCGTTGTCAGCTGGCGATGGCGGCGACGCGTTCCGCGAGGCATTCGAGACCGCGATCCTCCCGCGGCTGCGCGAATTCAAACCCGACGTCTTTATCATCTCAGCCGGCTTCGATGCGCACACGCGCGATCCGCTCGCTAACCTAAATCTGGTGGAGGCGGACTTTTCGTGGGTCACCAAAAAACTAATGGAGATCGCGGACACAAGCGCCCAGGGGCGCGTCGTCTCATTGCTGGAAGGCGGCTACGATTTGCAGGCTTTATCGCGCTCTGTTGCAGCCCACGTCAGCGCGCTGATGTACGGCTAAAAAATCCGCGCTATCTTTGCCACCTTGCGACGACTTAGGATGCACGTCACGATTCGCCCGGACACCAGATATGGCCGAAAATAACAACGCGGACGTCAAGAAAATGCCCTTCGAGCGGGCGATCGAAGAGCTTGAATCGATCGTCAAGCGCCTGGAAGAGGGCAAGGTGCCGCTTGAGGAATCAGTCGCGATCTATGAGCGCGGCGAGGCACTAAAGAAGCGCTGCGAGGACCTATTACGTCAGGCGGAAGCGCGAGTCGAAAAGATCACCCTCGATACCAATGGAAAACCGACCGGCAGCGAGCCCCTCGACGTGGATTGACGCCACGCCCTGTTCGAAAGAATTGATGCCGGGCCGCCCAAAATGGGGCCGTGGTAAGGCATTAAGCGCCCCTGTCGAATTGCTTGTCATGGCAAATTTAGTGTAAGTCAGGCTCGCCCGCCCGGTTTGGGCACCGGCACCCGCCGGTGCTGATTAGGTTCGTTCGGAGCTACTCTTGTCCGAGTCTTCCAAAACACCGCTTCTTGACCGCGTTCACTTTCCGCGCGATCTCAAAAACTTGTCAGCCGAGCAGCTCAAGCAGCTCGCCAATGAGTTGCGTTTCGAGACCATTGACGCAGTCGCCAAGACGGGGGGCCATCTCGGGGCAGGTCTCGGCGTGGTCGAGCTGACGGTAGCGTTGCACTATGTGTTCGACACGCCAGCCGACAGGCTGATCTGGGATGTCGGCCACCAGGCCTATCCGCACAAAATCCTCACTGGCCGGCGCGACCGCATCCGTACGCTGCGTCAGGGTGGCGGCCTGTCCGGGTTTACCAAGCGCGCCGAGAGTGAGTACGACCCGTTCGGCGCGGCTCATTCCTCCACATCGATCTCCGCCGGCCTAGGCATGGCGGTGGCGCGCGATCTTGATGGTAAAAAGCACAACGTCATCGCCGTCATCGGCGATGGTGCCATGTCAGCTGGCATGGCTTACGAAGCCATGAATAATGCCGGCGCGCGCAATGAACGGCTTGTCGTTATTCTCAACGACAATGACATGTCGATCGCTCCGCCAGTCGGCGCCATGTCGGCTTATTTGTCGCGATTGCTATCGGGACGCACCTATTTGAAACTGCGAGACGTGGGCAAGCAACTCACCGCCCACTTGCCCAAGCGGCTCGATGAATTCATTACTCGCGGTGTCGAGCATGCCCGCGGCTTCTGGACTGGCGGCACGCTGTTCGAGGAGCTCGGTTTCTACTACGTCGGCCCGATCGATGGACATAATCTCGATCATTTGCTCCCGGTGCTACGTAACGTGCGAGACGCCGAGGCAGGACCAATCCTTGTGCATGTGGTGACGCAGAAGGGAAAAGGCTATGCGCCGGCGGAAACCTCCGCGGACAAATATCATGGTGTGGTCAAATTCGACGTCGCTACCGGTGCTCAGGCAAAATCGAAATCGAATGCGCCGCAATACACAAAGGTTTTCGGCGAAAGTTTGATCAAAGAAGCACGTAAGGACGACAAGATCGTAGGGATCACCGCAGCGATGCCATCTGGCACCGGCATCGACCTTTTCGCGAAAGAGTTTCCCAATCGCTGCTTCGATGTCGGCATCGCCGAGCAACATGCTGTAACTTTTGCTGGGGGTCTCGCCGCCGAAGGCTTCAAGCCATTTGCTGCGATCTATTCCACCTTCCTGCAGCGCGCGTATGACCAAGTGGTGCATGACATCGCTATCCAACGCTTGCCCGTTCGCTTCGCTATCGATCGCGCCGGACTCGTTGGTGCCGATGGGCCGACTCATGCTGGAGCATTCGACGTCGCCTATCTCGGCTGCCTGCCTGGATTCGTTTTGATGGCGGCGGCGGACGAGGCCGAGCTTGTGCATATGGTCGCGACAGCAGCTGCGATCGACGACCGGCCAAGCGCACTGCGCTATCCGCGCGGCGAGGGCCTCGGCGTGCCAATGCCAACAGAAGGCAAACCCCTCGAAATCGGCAAGGGCCGAATCGTGCAGGAAGGCCATAAGGTGGCGCTGCTCTCATATGGCGCGCGACTCGGCGAATGCCTTAAGGCGGCCAAAGAGCTTACAGCGCTTGGTCTGTCGGCCACCGTGGCAGATGCGCGCTTTGCCAAGCCCCTCGACGTCGACCTGCTTGTACGGCTAGCGCGCGAGCACGAGGTGCTCGTCACAATTGAGGAAGGCGCTATTGGCGGCTTCGGGAGCCACGTTTTGCAAGCGCTGGCCGAGCAAGGCATGCTCGATCAGGGCCTGTGCGTCCGCTGCATGATCCTCCCGGATCAGTTTATTGATCAGGATACGCCGGCCGCGATGTATGCGGCGGCCGGCCTCGACGCCCACGCAATCGTCGCCAAAGTGTTCGAGGCATTGGGCAAAGACGTCGGCGCGGAGACAGTCAAGCTCGCCTGATGGCCGTTAATGTCTCTTCTTGCGGGGTACTTTCTTCCCCTTTTTGCGCGCTTCCGAGAGACCAATAGCTATAGCTTGCTTGCGGCTCTTGACCTTCTTGCCGCTGCGTCCGCTCCTGAGAGTGCCCCTCTTGCGCTTCTTCATCGCGCGCTCGACATCTTTCGAGACACCTTTCGAATATTTACGTGCCATACTTCTCCTCCTTAAACCGCAATCATGGTGGTCGTTGCAAACGCTATCGGCCCAATGCTGGTAACCATCGTGTGTGAAACTTTGTTCCGGGGTCGAAGCCTCAACCCGCTGGAAGAGCTCCGCTCATGAACGCACCGCGCCAACGCGCCGACCGCCTCCTGGTCGCGCGCGGACTGTTCGAAAGCCGCGCCAAGGCCCAGGCCGCGATCGAAGCAGGGTTGGTAACTGCCGACGAGCGAGTGGTGAGTAAGGCTTCCGAGGAGATCCCAACTGACGCATTGCTACGCGCAAGTGCAGCACACCCATACGTATCGCGGGGCGGCGTCAAGCTCGGCGCGGCACTCGATCGCTTTCACTTTGACCCAAATGGTCATGTCTGCCTCGATGTCGGCGCCTCTACCGGTGGTTTTACGCAAGTGCTGCTGAGCCATGGCGCACAACGCGTCTATGCGGTCGATGTCGGTCATGGGCAATTGCACGAGACATTACGTACACGCCCCGAGGTTATTTCGCTCGAGGCTACAGACATTCGCACCCTTTCCCCTTCCCGGCTCGAAAAGCTGCCGGACTTCGTCACCATCGACGTCAGCTTCATTTCTCTCAAG
>DASWAK010000123.1:0-1525 GCA_036391175.1 Pseudolabrys sp. | reverse complement strand
ATAGGAATGGGCCACGACGAGGGGGACGCCCAGATGATGGGTCAACAGCCAGGCGCGCAGGACCAGCTGTTCTACTCCTTCAAGCTCGACACACACGTTCCCTCTGACCATCTGCTGCGCGGCATTGATCGCTTCCTTGACCTTGGCGAACTGCGTCGCCATCTTGCCCCCTTCTACAGTCACACGGGCCGGCCCTCAATCGATCCGGAGCTGATGATTCGCATGCTCATCGTGGGCTACTGCTTTGGCATTCGATCCGAGCGGCGGCTATGCGAAGAAGTGCAATTGAATCTGGCCTACCGCTGGTTCTGTCGGCTCGGGCTAGAGCAGGCAGTGCCAGAGCATTCGACCTTCTCGAAGAATCGGCATGGACGCTTTCGCGACAGTGGCGCCTTTCGCCAGCTGTTCGAGACCGTGCTGCAGCGTTGCATCGTTGAAGGGCTGGTCGGCGGGGAGGGCTTCGCGATCGATGCCAGTGTGGTCAAGGCCGATGCAAGCCGGGCACGGGCGGTTCCGGGCGCCGAACTGCCTAAGCGCAAGCTTGATAGTGCGCAATCAACACGCGCCGTGCGCGAGTACCTCGAAGGCGTTGATCAGGAAACAAGTCGCAGGCTCGAGACCGAGCGCAAGAGCATTTCGCTGACCGATCCGGCGGCGGAGTGGACCTGTGCACCCGGTGGGCCAGCCTTCTTTGCCTACTCCACCAACTATCTGGTCGATGTGCAGGCTGGTGTGATCGTGGATGTGGAGGCAACGCCCGCCCATCGTACAGCGGAGGTTGAGTCGGCCAAGACGATGGTGGAGCGGGTCGAGGAGCGCTTCGCGCTCACCCCTGAGCGGCTCATCGGCGACACCGCCTACGGGAGCGCGCCGATGCTGGCGTGGATGGTCGAGGACAAAGGCATCGAGCCGCATGTGCCTTTGTGGGACAAGACGCAGCGCAGCGACAACACGCTGTCCAGCAGCGAGTTCCACTGGAACGAACAGGCTGACGAATACCACTGCCCGCAAGGACACGCCTTGCGCAGCCAGCGGCGTGCGTTCAAGAAGGCGCGTACGCACATTACCAAGGCCGACACGATCATCTATCGGGCCAGTCGGTCAGACTGCGCCACGTGCCCGATAAAGGAGCGCTGCTGCCCAAACACACCGATTCGAAAGATCGCGCGCAGCATCCATGAATCCGCTCGCGACGTGGCGCGGCGAATCCGAACCACCGTGCAATACCAGCGCTCACGCTACCAACGCAAGAAGGTCGAGATGCTGTTCGCGCACCTCAAGCGAATCCTCAAGCTGGATCGCTTGCGCCTACGGGGCCTCAGCGGTGCAACCGACGAATTCACGTTGGCTGCTGCGGTTCAAAATCTACGGCGCCTAGTCAAACTGGTCCCGCGAGGACCACCGCCTCAAGGCATCGGTGCGCCCGCTTGAGGAGAAAGCCACCGATTAACACCAGCCTGGGGCCTAGGACCCAGTTGTATCGCTCCAAACAGCGGGCAAAGCGCTCGACCACCTGACTAGCTGT
>DASWAK010000122.1:0-1533 GCA_036391175.1 Pseudolabrys sp. | reverse complement strand
CAGTCTCCTTGTCATCACGGTGTCGTTCTTGCCGATCTTCGCGCTGGAGGCGCAGGAAGGGCGGATGTTCAAGCCGCTCGCTTACACGAAGACCTTTTCCATGGCGGCGGCGGCGCTGCTGTCGGTGACGCTGGTGCCAGCGCTGATGCCGCTGTTTGTGCGGGGCCGCATCATGCCCGAACACCGTAACCCGGTGAACCGGGCCCTGATGTGGATTTATCGTCCGGTGATCCGTTGGGCGCTGCGCTTCAAGGCCGCCACCATTGCAATCGCAGTCCTTGTGCTGCTTGCGAGCCTGTGGCCAGCCTCACGTCTCGGCAGCGAGTTCATGCCGACGCTCAATGAGGGCACGTTGTTCTTCATGCCGACAACGCTGCCGGGGCTTTCGGTCACCAAAGCGGCGGAGCTGGTGCAGACGCAAAACAAGATCATCAAGGGCTTCCCGGAGGTCGCTTCGGTGTGGGGCAAGGTGGGGCGTGCGAATACCGCGACTGATCCGGCCCCGACCGAAATGTTTGAGACCGTCATCAACTTGAAGTCTGAGCGGGAGTGGCGACCAGGGCTGACTATCGAAAAGCTCATCGCCGAAATGGACCGGGCGATGCAGTTTCCCGGCGTGTCGAATGCCTGGACTATGCCGATCAAGGCCCGCATCGATATGCTCGCCACCGGCATTCGCACCCCGGTCGGGATCAAGGTCTATGGCCCCGATCTTGCTGAATTGGAACGGCTCGCCCGATTGATCGAGGCGGCCGTGCGAACGGTTCCCGGAACAACCAGCGCTTTCGCCGAACGCATTATTGGCGGCTACTACCTCAATATCGACCCAGATCGCGCGCAACTCGCGCGCTACGGTCTGATGATCACCGACGTGCAGGACATGATCGCGAGCGCGCTCGGCGCCGATGCAGTCACCACGACGGTCGAGGGGCGCGAGCGCTACACGGTGAGCCTGCGTTATCCGCGCGAATTGCGTAGCGATCCCCAATCGATCGCAAGCGAGGTGCTTATTCCTTGGCCCAATGGCGGTACCGTTCCGCTTGGGCAAGTTGCCAAGGTGGAGCTTGCCAAGGGGCCCGCCACCATCCGAACTGAGAATTCACAACTTGCCGCCTACATCTATGTTGATCTACGTGACCGTGATCTCGGCGGCTACGTCGCCGACGCGCAGAAGGCGGTCGCTGCACAGGTCAAATTCCCAGCCGGCTACTACGTCACCTGGAGCGGCCAGTTCGAGTACATGGAGCGGGCCAAGGCGCGCCTCAAGATTGTTGTACCGATCACCCTGCTTATCATTTTTCTGTTGCTCTACTTGAATTTCCGCCGCGTCACCGAGACCCTGATCGTCATGCTTTCGGTACCGTTCGCACTGGCCGGTGGCCTGTGGCTGATGTGGTGGCTCGGTTTCAATCTTTCGGTGGCAGTAGCAGTCGGTTTTATTGCGTTAGCCGGCGTTGCGGCGGAGACCGGGGTCGTAATGTTGATCTATCTCGATAACGCGCTGAAGGATCTGAAAGCGAAGCGCGCAGCCGA
>DASWAK010000121.1:0-22813 GCA_036391175.1 Pseudolabrys sp. | reverse complement strand
GTGGATCACGGCACAAGCTTATAGCCGCCGGCTTCCGTCACCAGGATTGCCGGCGCAGCGGCATCCTTTTCGACTTTTTGCCGTAACCGGTAAATGTGCGTTTCCAGCGTATGGGTGGTGACGCCGGAATTGTACCCCCATACTTCCTGCAACAAGGTCTCGCGTGACACCGGTTTCTGCCCAGCCCGGTAGAGATAACGCAGGATGGCCGTTTCCTTTTCGGTAAGGCGCACCTTGCTGCCTTTTGGACTGAGCAGCAGCTTCGAACTCGGCCTGAACGTGTAGGGCCCGATAGCGAATACCGCGTCTTCGCTTGCCTCATGTTGCCGGAGTTGCGCGCGGATACGCGCCAATAACACCGCGAAGCGAAACGGTTTTGTAACGTAATCGTTCGCACCGGATTCGAGTCCGAGAATAGTATCGGAATCGGTGTCGTGGCCTGTCAGCATGATAATCGGTGCCTTGAAGGCGTTCTTGCGCAGGATGCGCACCGCTTCGCGGCCGTCCACGTCCGGCAGCCCCACGTCCATGATCACCAAGTCGACCTGGCCGTTCTTGGCTGCCTGAACGCCTTTTGTGCCGCTGTCGACCGAAATTGCGTCGAATTCCTCATGCAGCGCCAATTGCTCGACCAACGCTTCACGGAGCTCAGCGTCATCATCGACAATCAAGATTGTACGTTTGTTGGCCATCGTCCAAAGGCCCTTTCAAAGGACTCCGGCGCCCCCTCGCCATAGTCGCGAAGTAGAACATTCAGGGGTAAAAGAGCAAGCAGGAACTCATCTTTAAATTGTAATGCCTCAGACCAAGATCACGCCAGCAATGCAGAAACGATCCTTGTCCCGGATCACAGTACGCCGCAAGCCAGGCGATTCAAGCCGCGGTTGGCTCATAGCAGGAATGCTCGCCCTGCCGGCGGCACTCGGACGCGGCGGCATCAAGGCCAACAAGCGTGAAGGCGATGGCGGCACGCCGCGCGGCAATTTTCGGCTCAAGCGACTTTGGTGGCGTGCGGACAAGCATCGGCGCCCCATCACCTCATTGCCGGTACAACGGATTACTCCGGCGGACGGCTGGTGCGAAGACCCTGCCGACCGCCACTATAATCGACCAATCAAAGTGCCCTTGAATACGAGCGCGGACCGATTGGTACGCAAGGACAATCTCTACGATTTCATCATCGAGATTGACCACAACACACGTCCGCGCATCGCAGGGCGCGGCAGCGCGGTATTCATCCATGCGGCACGGCAAGGCTTCGCACCGACCGCCGGCTGCGTTGCACTCGAACTAAATACGCTTCGCCGGATGCTTTCTCGTCTGGGTCCGCGCACCAGAATTGTAGTCGAATAAAGATTCGCGTCGTTGCGATGTTACTTTGATCGCTCTCCGAATATCGCGCTGCCTACGCGGATGTGGGTCGCTCCGAGCACAATTGCGGTAGCGAAATCCGCGCTCATACCCATCGACAGAAGTTGCAAGCCATTCCGCTTCGCAATTTTTGCCGTCAGCGCGAAATGCGGCCCCGGCGCTTCATCGAGTGGCGGAATGCACATTAGTCCGGAAATTTTCAGTCTGTATTTTTCATGACATGCCACAAGGAATGTGTCGGCATCCTGCGGCAACACGCCTGCTTTCTGCGGTTCGGCCCCGGTGTTGATTTCGGCGAATAAGATCGGATGGCGTTGCTGCTTTCTGATTTCCTTTGCCAGAGCCTCGCACAGGCTGGCGCGATCGACGGAATGGATCGCCTCGAACAGCGTCACAGCCTCTTTCGCCTTGTTCGATTGCAACGGACCGACCAAATGCAATTCGATGCCCGCGTGTTTTTCCAAGAGCGGCGGCCATTTTGCCTTCGCCTCCTGCACGCGATTTTCCCCGAATACGCGCTGGCCCGCCGCGATCACTGGCTCGATGGCATCTGCACCAAATGTCTTCGACACCGCAACCAACGTCACTTCAGCAGGGTTGCGATTGGCGTCACGGCATGCTCGAGCAATCTCGGTTCGAACGTGTTTGAGACCCGTTGATGCAGCGGCGGTGCCCATGCGCTGCCTATATCGCAACATAAACGCTACTTCAAATGAGGGGCCGGGAACGTTGCTTGGCGATCCGTACCAGCGATACTGGCGAGCGCCTCGCGATCGACCAGTTCAAATATGCGTTCTTCCAACGGATCGCATTGCTGAGGAAAAAGCGTTTGAGCCTCATTGGTGTGCACCAGCGACATGCTGAGTGCGTTGCAACGATTCCCCAATGCACCGTTGATCGAAAAGCCTACGACAGCGCTGCTGGATGCCGTTCACCGCGCGCTTGAGGCAGATGATACGCGCCGCGATCGAGTTCGCAACCGGTATCAACCGGCCGTCTGCCATTGTGTCATGGCGTCTTTCGCCGGCTTTTCAGACGCACTTTGTCGTCGATCTTTTCGACCCAATCGAGCGGAATAATATGATGCTGCCCGCGTGATTTGGGGTCGATTTTGGTCAGGACAATCTTGTTTAAATCCTTCGTACAATCGGCCGTGCCGATATGCGCGCCGCAGCCGCAAAAATTCTATGTATTCCTTGGTTCTGTTGAGCCTGGACCATATCGTACCTCCTTTTTTCAGGGGCTAACCCATACGTAAAGCGGCTGATTTTTTACGCGAATCGTCGCGGCCCGGTTGACCCTTCGGTCTCTTTCGTGTCTGTTCCGCGCGCCCCAAATAGAGCCGGGAATGACCGCCGATTCGAGCAAAAACGAGCGCTACAACGCCCGCGACGCGGAGGCCCGATGGCAGAAGGCATGGGCGGAGCGCGGTATCTTCGCCACCAAAAACGACGATCCGCGACCGAAATACTACGTACTGGAGATGTTCCCTTACCCGTCGGGGCGCATCCATATGGGACATGTGCGCAACTACACGATGGGCGACGTTGTCGCGCGCTTCAAACGCGCCATGGGCAACGCCGTACTGCACCCGATGGGCTGGGACGCGTTCGGCATGCCGGCCGAGAATGCCGCCATCGATCGCAAGGTGCATCCGAAAGCATGGACTTACGATAACATCGCGGTGATGAAAAAGCAGCTTCAGTCGATGGGACTTTCCCTCGACTGGGCGCGCGAGATCACCACTTGCGACCCTGCCTACTACAAGCACCAACAAAAAATGTTTCTCGACTTTCTCAAAGCGGGGCTGGTTGAGCGCAAGCAGTCAAAAGTAAACTGGGATCCAGTCGATCAGACCGTGCTCGCGAACGAGCAGGTGATCGACGGCCGCGGCTGGCGCTCTGGTGCCGTCGTCGAGCAACGCGAACTGACGCAGTGGTTTTTCAAGATCAGCGACTATTCAGAAGATCTCTTGAAGGCGCTCGACACGCTCGATCGCTGGCCAGACAAAGTTCGGCTGATGCAGAAAAATTGGATAGGGCGCTCGGAGGGTCTGCTGCTACGCTTCGCGCTCGATCCGGCGACGGCGCCGAACAAAGAAAACGAACTGGAAATTTTCACCACGCGGCCGGACACCTTATTTGGCGCAAAGTTCATGGCACTGTCGCCTGACCATCCCCTGGCACAGTCCGCGGCGGCGAAGAATCCGAAGCTTGCGGCGTTCATCGAGCAGTGCCACCACATGGGCACTGCGCAAGCGGAAATCGATACGGCTGAAAAGCTCGGCTTCGACACCGGCATCAAAGCGGTGCACCCGTTCGACGCAACCTGGAAGCTGCCGGTCTATGTGGCCAATTTCATTTTGATGGACTACGGCACCGGCGCTATTTTCGGCTGTCCGGCGCACGACCAGCGCGACCTCGATTTTGTCAACAAATATGGGCTCGGCAACACACCGGTGGTTTGCCCGCCCAATCAGGACCCAAAGACTTTCGTTATCACCGACGTCGCCTATGACGGCGAAGGCCGCATGATTAATTCGCGTTTCCTCAATGGCATGAGCATCGAGGAAGCCAAGGAAGAAGTCACTAGGCGACTGGAGAAGGAAACGCGCGGCAACAATCCCGTCGTACAACGGCAGGTGAATTATCGCTTGCGTGACTGGGGCATTTCACGCCAGCGCTACTGGGGCTGCCCAATCCCGATCATCCACTGCGACAAATGCGGCGTGGTGCCGGTACCGGAAAAGGACCTGCCCGTGACATTGCCGGAAGATGTGAGTTTCGACAACCCGGGCAATCCGCTCGACCGCCATCCAACATGGAAGAACGTGAAATGTCCGAAGTGCTCTGGAACGGCGCGTCGCGAGACCGACACGATGGATACCTTTGTCGACTCGTCCTGGTACTTCGCGCGCTTCACCGATCCGTGGATCAAGACCGCGCCCACTGATCGCAAAATGGTGGACGAATGGCTGCCGGTCGACCAATACATCGGCGGAATTGAACACGCGATTTTGCATCTGCTCTATTCGCGTTTCTTCACCCGCGCCATGCACAAGACCGAACACGCTGGCATGGATGAGCCATTCGCCGGGCTCTTCACGCAAGGCATGGTAGTGCATGAGACCTATCGCACCAGGAACGGCGACTGGATCGAGCCGGCTAACGTCAAGATCGAAGGTATGGGCGACGCACGGCGCGCAATGCTCGCTTCGACCGGCGAGCCGATCGAAATCGGTTCGATTGAAAAAATGTCGAAGTCAAAAAAGAACACAGTCGACCCCGACGACATCATAGCTGCCTACGGAGCAGATACCGCGCGCTGGTTCATGCTTTCGGATTCCCCACCCGAGCGCGACGTGATCTGGACCGAGGAAGGTGTGCAGGGCGCGTGGCGTTTTGTGCAGCGGTTGTGGCGGCTTGTCGGTGAAATCGCGGGAATCAAGGCGCCGACAACTCGGCCGGCCACATTTGGCGAGCAAGCCTTGACTGTGCGGAAGGCCGCTCATCGCGCGCTCGCCCATGTTTCCGACGATATCGATAAACTGCGCTTCAACCGCTGCGTCGCCCACATTTACGAACTCGCCAATGCCCTCGGAGACGCCATCGGCCAAATCGAAAAGTCACCAACCACCGATCTCGGGTGGGCATTGCGTGAAGCCGGTGACATCCTGGTACGGCTATTCCACCCCATGATGCCACACCTCGCTGAGGAGTGCTGGGCGGCGCTTGGGCATAAAACCCTGGTCGCCATTGAACCCTGGCCGAAGATTGAGACTGAGCTCTTAGTAGAAAGCACCATTACCCTGCCTGTTCAGATCAACGGCAAGAAGCGCGCCGACGTAACGATCGCTCGTAATGCGGAAAAATCCGACATTGAGGCTGCCGTTCTCTCCCTCGATGCGGTAAAAAAGGCGCTGGAGGGCAAAAGCCCGAAAAAGGTCATTGTCGTCCCGCAGAGGATCGTCAATGTCGTGGTCTGATATTATGCGCTTCGCCAGGTTTTTCGGCGCTTTGACGCTGGCCGGCTTTGCCGCCGGCTGCTTTCAGCCGCTCTATGCGGACCGTCCGACGCCTACCGGTAGCGCCGGCCTTGCCAGCCAACTGAGTGCAGTTGAGGTCGCCCCAATCGATGCCCCGGGCGGAAGCAGACTTTCGCGCGTCACCGTTGGGGTGCGCAACGAGTTGATCTACGACCTCACCGGCGGCAACGGCGGCATCTCGCCCACTCACCGCCTCGACGTTAGGCTGACTGCTACGCAGCTGCAGGTGATCGTTGACATCAATACCGCGCGGCCGGACGTCAATAATTACGGCATCGACGCAACCTACACTTTGACCGAGCTCGCTACCGGAAAGACTGTGGTGAAAGGTCAAACTTTCTCGCGCGTGTCCTACAACATCCCCGGCCAGGAGCAGCGCTTCGCCGGCGACCGCGGGCTGCGTGACGCCGAGAATCGGGCCGCCAAAGTGATCGCCGAAAATATCCGTTCGCGGCTCTCTTCGTATTTCGTCGCGGGTAGTTAGGGGACCGGTGTCCTGGACGCGGTGCAGTGCGTAGCGGTGCACTGAACTCGGGACACGAGTATTGTTTATGACCGCCATCAAGGCCTCCGACGTCGACCGTTTTATTGCCAAGCCGGATCCGGCCCAGCCCATCGTGTTGGTGTTCGGGCCCGACGCCGGTCTGGTGCGCGAGCGCGTGGACGCGCTGATACGTGCCTCGGTCGATGATCCTACCGACCCATTCGCACTGGCGCGCATCGAAGGCGATGAGTTGGCGGGCAATCCAGTGCGCCTCGTGGAGGAAGCGCATACGGTACCACTGTTCGGTGGCCGACGTGCTGTTCTAGTGAAGACAGGCGCGCGCAATATTGCCTCCGCGGTCGAGACCGTTATCGCCGCTCCTTCGAGCGAATGCCGTGTCATCATTGAAGCCGGCAATCTTAGCAAAAGTGCGCCGCTGCGGGCGCTCTGTGAGAAAGCAAAAGTCGCAGCTGCCCTGCCCTGCTACGTCGATAACGAACGCGCGCTCGCCCAGCTGATCGACGACGAAATGCAGACAGCCAATCTCGCAATCGCGCCGGATGCGCGCGTCGCGCTGCTGGCATTGCTCGGAGGGGACCGACTGGCATCGCGTAGTGAGATCCGAAAACTCACCCTTTATGCACAAGGGCAAAAAAACATTGAACTCGCTGACGTAATAGCAGTTGTTGCGGACGCCTCGCAGATAGCCCTCGATGGAATCATCGACGCGGTTTTCTCCGGGCAAACCGCCGAGGTCGACAGCGAATTTTCCAAGGCACGTGAGGGTGGTTCTTCTCCAGCTGCAATCGTTTCAGCAGCAATCCGCCAGGTTGCCAATTTGCACAAGATTAGGCTGGCGATTGAAAGCGGCGATTCTATTGAATTCGCCATGAAGCGTTCAGTGCCGCCGGTGCATTTCACGCGCGAACGTCAGATTAGCGAGGCGCTGCGCGTATGGTCGTCACCTCGTCTGCTGCGCGCCATGGAGCAACTGGCCGAAGCATCGCTCGAGATGCGGCGCAATGCGCCATTAGCGGAAGCAATTGCGCAACGCACTCTGCTATCCCTTGCGGCGAATGCCCGCAAGAAAGGTTAGAGATCGCCGGCGCAGCCTAAATCGAACTACCTATGCGGCCCCGAATAAGAACTGATCAACGTTTTTTCATTAAGCATTTTTGAGGTGAAAGCGATATCTTATTTAATCGACGGCTACGGGAAAATGCAGGCCAGCGGCCGATGGGCGGACTGACCACCTTGCGCGCACGACGCCAAGCTTTGCCGCTGCATTGTCGTCGATAACAAGACTGCACAGGCGGTTGAAGATCGCATCGGCCGTTGCGACGAGTCAAAAAAGAATCCCTGGCGACTTTCAACTGGGGCAGACAATGTCGCTGCGCGATGCAAGCAGCCTTACAGATTTAATTGATAGCTATGCGGTACCCAACGGTAGCCGCTCTGCCCTTTCTCTACGTAGCCGATACCGGGGAACGGCATGTGAAAACCGGCGACGAAGAGCTTGTCGGTCGCAAGCATGTCGAGGATGCGCTTGCGCGTCGTGACCGCTTTGTCTTTATCGTCATCCATCTCGAAGTACCATTCCGGGCGCTGCACGGCCATTACATATTGAGTGCAGGTATCAGCGGTGATCATGAAACGCTTGCCGTCACTCTCGATATGGAATGCCAGCAGACCGGGCGAATGCCCGGCAGCGTCGACCGCGGTGATGCCCGACACGACCTGATCGCCTGGCTTGATGAATGTCGAACGATCGGCCAATGGCACGCAGATTTTTACGAACAGTTCACGATTGAACTTGCGCGCTTCTCGCACGTTCTCGCCGCGCTTCCAGAAATCGAATTCATCAGCGCCGAATACGTAACGTGCGTTTGCAAACACTGGTCTCCCGCCTTCGACCAGACCGCCGATGTGGTCGGGATGTCCATGCGTGATGACAATGACATCGATATCCTCCGGCTTGTAGCCCGCAGCCGCAAGCCGCGCTGCTGTTTGCCCAGGTGGAAGTCGCTTGCTGAGCTGCTCATATTCACGCGGAAGCGCGCCATTGCCAGTGTCGAACAGCACCAGCTGCTTGCCGGTGTTCACAACTGTCGGAATATTGGGATGCTCGAACCGCTGGGTATCAATATTATTGGCGCGGGCAAGCCCCCGCACCTCGTCAGCCGAGGCATTGGCGCCATAGTGCGGATGCAATCCCTCGCGGATCGCTTTGGCATCCAGAACAGTAGCGACCTCCAACCCGCCAAGCTTGAAACGGTAAATCGTCGGCTGCAATTCGCCTTGTAGTGACGCAGGCACTTTTGCTCCTCCCTGATTGTTGGCCGGGATGCTTAGCAGTTAGGACAGACCTCGATCCAGCGGAGAAAACAAAGAAGGCAACCGGCTGCACAAAAACTCGGGACCCGCCTTTCGGTCAGAACGCCTTCGCTCTATGCTTGCACGACAATTATCGTGAGGGAATCGCCGATGGCTCGGAAAAGGCGCAAGTCATCCGCTGGCAAGCGGAAGAAAAAATCCAGGACCGTGGCCCGGAAGAAATCTAAGGCTCGGGCGAAAAAACGAAAACTCCGCAGACGGCGGCCGCGAACCCTCCGCAACAAGGTCTCTAACGCCTATCGCACGGTGGTAGACACCATCGCAGGCACCGACCGACTGCGGAATAAATTGGAGCCTCCGGCGACTTCGGAAACGGAGTAGATCTAGGAGCCGGAATCGGCGCGAAAGGGCTGTGCAAAGTCGGCTAAACAGAGCTTTGATCTAACGCAACGCGGATTTCTGTAGCCTGTGCAAGAAAAACACCCATGAATTTTCTCGATGGAGGGCGCCATGCCCGACCGTGAAGTCCATAAGCCTCACTATCCAACCGTCGAGATCGTTCTGGATGCTATTGCCGGCTGGATTAACAAATTTCGTGATGTGAGCAGCCTGCATAATGAATTCGGACAATGTAGTCCGGAAGACGTAATGCAGATCGCGAAGGATTTGGGCGTGCCGCCCGGCGAACTTCGCGGGCTTGCCGCCAAAGGGCCCGGCGCCGCGGATCTGCTGCAGAAAATGCTGCTTGCGTTAGGTGTCGATCCGCGGTCCTTGGCCAAGGCCGATCCCGCCGTTATGCGCGATCTTCAACGGTTGTGCATCGTCTGTAGCCAGAAAGGGCGTTGCGAACACGCCCTGGCGGACGGTACCGCCGCCGAGCATTTTCACGAGTTCTGTCCCAACGCTTTCACACTCGATGCGCTGTTCAAACAAAAACAGCAGCAGAACCGGCACTGACATACGATGTTGCGGACGACAGGTTCGGTTATTGACGGTTTGAACGACTGCCGAGGACCTGGTGGATTTTTCGTGCGAGGACGCGTTCGGTTAACGGTTTTGGGATGAGCTCAATACCGGGGTCTAAACGGCCATGGTGAACAATTGCGTTGCGTGAATAGCCCGTCATAAAAATAACTCTTGTTCCTGGACGGCGCTCCTTTACTTCAGTGGCTAGCTCCCGGCCGTTTTTGCCGGGAAGGACCACGTCCGTAAGCAATAGATCGAATTTCTTGTCGGCCTCGAGCAGCCGGAGCGCGGTTGCTGAGTCCTTGGCCTCGATGATCTGATAATTCAAATCTCTCAGAATCTCGGATGCATATTGTCGAACACCGTCATCATCTTCGACAATCAGGATCGTTTCGCCTTGGCCACGTTCGGAATTTGCATGGTCATCGGCGGAAATGTCCGCTTCATCGCCGTCACGCCGAGGCAAATAAAGCTTGATCGTGGTGCCCTCGCCTGGCTCGCTGTAAATTTTCACATGGCCTTCGGACTGTTTCATGAAGCCGTAAACCTGGCTCAATCCCAAACCGGTCCCTTTGCCGGCCTCCTTGGTCGTGAAAAACGGCTCAAATGCACGGTCTATTGTTTCAGCCGACATCCCCGCGCCGCTGTCGGTGATAGCAATAAGAATGTATTGGCCGGGCGTAACGCCATCGTGGTGGCGACAATATTCATCGTCGAGATAGGCGTTGCTCGTTTCGATCGTAAGTTTACCGCCATCCGGCATCGCATCACGTGCGTTCAGGGCGAGATTGAGCAGGGTTGATTCCAATTCTGAAGCGTCGGCTTCGACCTTCCAGAGCCCGGCGCCGCTGATGGTTTCCAATTCGACGTTCTCGCCAAGGGTGCGGGCCAGAAGATCAGAAATTGAAATAAGCAATTTGTTGACGTCAAGAACTCTCGGATTGAGTGGTTGACGGCGCGAAAAGGCGAGCAATCGTTGGGTCAATTGCGCAGCTCGCTCGGCGCCGATGAGTGCATTGTTGAGAGCCCGTTCCGCTCTCGCCTCAACTACCCCGCGTTTTGCAATGCCAAGATTGCCGATAATGATCGTGAGCAGATTGTTGAAGTCGTGCGCCACACCGCCGGTCAATTGACCGACGGCCTCCATCTTCTGGGATTGCCGTAGCGCCTGCTCCGCCAGTTCGCGGCGCTCGGCTTCTGCATAAAAAGCCTGCGTTCGCCGCATAGTCAACAAAACAAGCACGAAGAGAAAGAGCGTCGCGGGAATTCCAAAGATCAAATGGCTCGCCATGAGGTGCAGCCAGTCCGCGAAAATTGTGTCGGTCTGCAATCCATCGGAAACATACAAATTGGCATATCCGAGCTTGCGGTAGGCGATACGCCGTTGAACACCATCAACCGAATTGTTGGTCGTGACTATTCCGCCCTCGGGATGGTTGGTGACGCTAAGCATAAAACCGCTATTGGGCCCGAAACGCGTGATGCCGTCGGGCAGAGCGGGATAGCACGCCAGAATAGAGCCATCGCTTTTCGCGAGCGAGAAGCTAGCGGTGGTGCCGGCGGCAAGCTGATCGTAGAAATCGGAAAAGACTTTGGGCATGACCGAAACCATGATCACGCCCGTGAATTCGCCGTTGCGAGCGGGGCGCCGACGGCTAACGCCGAAAAAGGGCTCTTTTTTCAAGCGCGGCTGCAATATCCCGCCGACGTAAGTGCCCATGTCGCGATCCGCCTGGGCGAGGAAGTCGTCGCGATCGGCAACGCCTACGTCGCTGGGGATCGGGAAGACGGCCGACGAGACAAGTGTGTGGCCGCTCTTGTCGGCAACTAATATGTCGTCAATCACATTCAATGCCTTTTCCAGTTTGCTCAGCTGGAAGTGCAGCGCCTGTACGGAAACTTTGATCTGCTCGTCGCTGAGATCGCCGAGGACGGCATCGACACTGGCGAATGTCAGGTCGACTGACTGGAAAACCTTGGATGCATGTTCGGACAGGATGTTGAGCGACGCCGCAAGCTGTTCGTCAGCACGGGCGAAGGCAGTCTGGTAATTCAGCCAACTGGCATAGGCAAAAAACGCCGCGGGAAAAAAGATTGATGCCACCAGCATCGTTTTGAGGAGGCGTAGAGCGGCATCACGACGCGCGCGCATTCGACAAAACTCATCAAGCGGACATATTGAATGTATTCGGGATATCCAATTCTGAAAAGAAGAAAAGCCTACTATCCGGTCCTGGTTGCAGCTGATTCAATAACCCGACTGGGATTCCGATTCCTGCAGCACTGCCGTCTACTGCCCGCCGTGATTACTGGTTGCCCCTTTCGGCATGTGCCGATGCCAGGCAAACACATGACCGGCAAGAATACGGACGCAGCGGGCCGATTCTGCATTGGTGCAAGTAAATCAACGTCTTGCTTAACGTTACTTGTCAGCTTACTCGGCAAACCAGTGTAGCGGAGTCACCCAGTACCACAAATAGCACCTTATGCGGTCGCTGAGTCCTTAAATCAAAAACGCCTCTGGCATTTACATCAAACTCTATGAATTTTTTCACGACGCGTTTTACGCGCGTTTTATCAGGCCCCGGTACAGCTCTATGTCTCGAACGTGGTTCAATTGCCGACGGTGTTGATGTCCCCTTCAGCGTCGTCTCCCAAGCACAACCAGCCCGTACGACATGGCAGGGCCATGATTACGTTCGCCCTTGCGACGGTCATGTCGTTCTGGGTGGGTTGGGACAATGCCGAGGATTGGTACGTCGTTCCGATGGAGCCTCCGGTGCAGGGCGAGCTCGATTCCAATGCTGTGGTTTTGGCGTTCACGAATGGCGCGCCTTCAGCGGCCGCGCATGCCGAGACGATGGACGTCGTTGGCGTGCAGCTTAGCCACACCGAAACATGCCGCGGCGAAAACACGGTCTTGTCACTTCTCGAGTTGCCGGGAGCCAGTATTGACCTCCTATCCTTCCTGAGCGCGCCGCCAACGGGACGTGACCTGTTGGACAGTTTGGAGGTTACGCTCGCCAGTGTGAGAACTAGCGGCGTGGATCTGGTTTCATATGCCAGGCGCAAGATACTGCCGAAATTCACTAGCGCTTATCGCGCTGTACTGAAGCGAGTTACCATCATGGAGTTGCCGCGCATTCTGGATGAGGCGGCACTTGCTCATTCGACAATCGTCGGCACGGCTTCCACCTACAATCCTTATCGTGATGGCAAAGAAGAAGGCGGGGCGCAGACCGCCTCCGGTGAACTCTATGACCCCGCTGCGTGGACGGCAGCTATCAAAACCGACTTGCGAAATCAGTTTGGCGGCATCCGGTACGGTAACCTTTATCAGCCCGCTTTTGCGCTGGTTGAGAGTGGCGATAAGCAATTGATCGTCAAAATCAACGATGTCGGGCCGCTTAGGCCCGGGCGTGTGCTCGACCTTAATGAGCGAAGCATGCGCTACTTTGATCCATTTCTTACCCGGGGCCTCATCCAAAACGCCAAGATCACCGTCTTACCCGGCGAAGACTGGACACCCGGGCCGGTCCGCGGCAGGTACGCAATCGACTTCAGTGGTTCGGAATGGCGCGCTGCGTCAGAGCCATTCGGATCAATCGATTTGACAAGTTGGCAAATGGTTTCAGAATTGGCGCGACTGCGGGCGCCGTCTGCTCCGGCCCCATATCCTCCCGGGATAGAAGATGTCCAAGCCGAGATGAGGCCTAGCGAGGGCGGTTAAGTCACACGAGTGCCCAGCGCCCACCCGCGCGCCTTAGCGCCGTTTGCGTAGCCAGGCGTCGATGCTTAAACGTCCCGGACTACCGACAAACAGGAACAAGAGTCCGCCCAGTATCGCGATGTTCTTGTAGAAACTCGAATCCTGAGCGCGCCGCACTGCCACATCGGTGAATTCCCAGTATCGGTGGGAGCTAAAAGTTGCCACCAGCATAAATATAACCATCACCAGCACCACGTAGCGGGTCGCAAGTCCGAGGATCAAAGCAATGCCGCCGAAAAATTCCGCCGGAACAGCAATATAGGCCAGAAAAGTCGGTAACCCGCGCGCCGGGAACGTAGCGGCATAGGCAGGGATATCGAAGATTTTTCCGTAGCCGCTGCGCACAAATATCCAGCCAAGGAAAATACGACCAATCAGCAGGATGACATCGGAATTGCTGGCGGCCATACCATCGACGCCTGACAACGCGGGATATGACCTGTTTTGGATGGTAGGGCTCACGATGGTCCTCGGCGGGGCGTTCGTCAATAAACGCTACACATTCTCAGTTACGTCCTCATATACGTCGACCTCAATCGCCCCAGGAAACAGCGTGCGCCAGGCTTGCAAGTAATTATGGATCATCGGTTCGCTGGCCAGCTTTTGCCGATTGAGTTCAAATGCTCGATCCGTTTCGTACTCGATTACTTGAAGAAACTGGGTCTGATCGTCGGCATTTCGCAGTAAACGAACCTGCGCGTCACCGAAAGTCTTGTATAAGGGCAGTGCATTTTTCATCATCGTCGTGAGGAGCGTCGTTGCATCGGCTGATGGCGTTCTTATTTTTATGTGTAAAATTCGTTTCGCCTTTGCCGCGTCGTTGGCCATAGGCGGCCTCCTCAATTCAAGCGCAGAGTTCGATTGGCTTGAGCGATAGATAGCTCTCCCTACCAAGCCAAAAGCCAGCCAAATCTGACTTTCGTCTGGATGAGCGAACTCGCCCAATCAGCGTGCGACGATGCGAGCGCCCCTCAGCTCTGCTGCGGACGCGGACCAAGCTGATTGAAGCGGGCTTTCTGCTCGTCTGTCAGCGAGCCGTAGAAATTCTCCAAGGCTGGTTGCACCAGCTTAATGCCCTCCATCATCGCATTGAGCCGCTTTTCCATTGCCGCGATGCGCCCTGGTGGCGTCAGCGTCTCGTCCATGGGGCAATTTGCCTTAAGAAAGTCGGCCGCCTTCTTTGTAGCGTCGTTAAGGGTGTCGAGCGCGGTGCGTTGAGCGTCGGTTGGCTTGAGCACCTGCGCGATACGATCGGTGGGTACATTAGCTTTCACCGTCTGCTCGCCGCATACCTCCGAGAGATCGGGGGGCCCGTTGCCACCAGCCGAGGCACGTGCAACTTGAGCCTCCGGACTGATGACATTGAAGCGGGCCTTCTGCTCGTCGTTGAGGGAATCATAGAATCGTTGGAGCGGAGGCTGCACGATGCTTAGCGCCAGCAACATGGTCGCGATCCGTTTATGCATCGCCTCGAGCCGTCCGGTCGGTGTGCTCGGTAGCTCGTCCGGGCACGCCAATTGCAGCGCGTTTACCGCCTTGCCAGTGGCATCCTTCAGATCATTCAGCGCAGACTGCTGAGCCTGATCGGGCTGCACTGTCTCCGCGATTTGCCGGATGGGCCAGTTGGTCAGCGCGGGCGCTTGCGCGCTGCAGACGACCGCGGTCGTCGTAGACTGCTCCTGGGTCCTTCGGGCGCGCCGGCTGGAAACAGACTGGCTGGCGTAGGCCGGCCCTTCATAGGCGTATGGCCCAAACACACCCTCATAGAGGTCGTCATAGGCGTAGGGCCAGAACACATCGTACTCGTAAGGCCAGAACGTATAGTCGACGAAGTCCCAATAGGCATAGGGCCAGAACAGCGGGCCGAACCACCCGACCGCAACGAACGGATGGTGATGGCGCCAGTGCCAATTGTGGTCCCAATTGTTATTCCAATGGTGCTTATCCCAGTTTTTCCCGTGCTTATCCCAGTTTTTATCCGCGAACTTGCCATGAAAACTCTTCGTTGGTGCTCCAGTCTTTCCGTCGCGGAATGAGTGCTTGGCAAAGGCCTCGTTGCGAAGAATTGAGGCGTTCTTAACGCCGCGTACCGACCCGGTGACCAGGTTGCGATTGCGGTGATCGAGCTGGCGGTTGAACTTGGTCTCCTTCACGCCGCGCACCGACCCGGTGACCAGGTTGCGGTGATCGAGCTGGCGGTTGAACTTGGTCTCCTTCCCCAATGCACTCGAACCCAGCTGTCGGTTGCGAACAGTCAGCTGTTTGCCACTGGTCACCGTGCGGCGAGTGTATTGCCCCTGGCTTCTGATCCCGGACGATCGGAAATGCGTACCACTATACCCCCGCGATGTGTGAGCCGAACGGTAACCCGGAAATGTCCGTGCGGTTGGCGCCGAACGAATCATCGGCGCGCTACGGGAAAAGCTGCCACCAGCAGCTCCCGTTCGGAAGCTACTGCCTCCGCTTCGGAGGCCGGCGCCCCCACCAATACCACTTGCATGAAAGCTGCCGCCACCACTCGCATGAAAGCTGCCGCCGCCGCCACCATGTCCGCCGCCGCCGCCATGTCCGCCGCCGCCATGTCCGCCGGCCGCCTCGGCGCTGGCCAAAGCGATCGCAAATGCAAACAGACCGATCGTTGCAACAGATGCGATATGCTGAAATTTCGACATCGCAACCTCCTGATGTCGTACGCCGATTTAAAAACTAGCCACTCGAAGTAAAATGGCATTGATCTTGATCAATTATTTAGCTGTGCCGAGTGGGCCTTCGTGACTCGCCCAAATGAAATGGAACTCGGCTGCGCGAGTCCGCGCAGTCCAGATAATCATTGAGCCAAATTGAATTTGATGCGGCGTCGCGGTATCGGCAGGGCGCTGGCTACTAGCCGCCCAGTTTCCGCAACACGGCGTCGAGTTGGTCCAAATCCCGATATTTGATGCGCAGCGTACCGCCTTCACCGCGGTGATCGACGCTGACCTCAAGGCCGAGTGCATCGGATAGCCGTTTTTCCAGCGCACGCGTATCGGCGTCTTTCGCGGCGCTGGCTTGCCCTCTCGCATCGCGTGCCACGTCGCGCGCCCGCGCGGCGGCGTCCGTGCGCATATCCGCTTCGAGCTGACGCACACTCAAACCTTTGTCGATAATTTCCTGCGCAATTTGTTCGGCATTAGGCTGACCCAGCAATAGACGCGCGTGGCCGGCCGAAATTTTACCCGAGCGCACCAGTTGCTTCACGGGTTCGGACAGCTTGAGCAAGCGGATCGTATTCGCAACATGCGGCCTGCTTTTGCCGACGATCTGCGCGACCTCATCCTGCGTGCGGTTGAAATCGTCCATCAGCGCGAAATAGCCGCTCGCTTCCTCGATCGGATTGAGATCGGCGCGTTGCACATTTTCAATTATGGCATATTCGAGCGACTGCGCATCGTTCGCTTCTACAATTGCGATCGGTACGTCGTGCAAGCCGGCACGCTGTGCTGCGCGCCACCGCCGCTCGCCGGCGATAATTTCAAAATTGTCACCTTGCAGCGCGCGCACAACAATTGGCTGAATGATGCCGCGTTCGCGGATTGAGTCAGCAAGTTCGGCAAGTTCGGCGTCCGTGAATAGCCGCCGCGGATTGCGTGGATTGGGGCGCAGATTTTCAATGGGCGCGCGGCGCGGCTTGCGGCCGCTGTCGGCGACGGAGGTTTCCTCGTCAACATCGCCGATTAGCGCAGCCAGGCCGCGTCCCAATCGCGAGTGATCCGCCATGGCTGCTCCTGAACTTCGTGCCACGCTATCCCTTTCCGTATTCTCTGCCTATCGCCGCCGATTAACTAAAACACCACGCAGGTTTTACCCTGCTTTCAGTGCTTTCTCGCGCTGGATGATTTCAGTGGCCAGCCGCAGATAGGCTTCGCTACCGACGCATTTGAGATCGTAGACCAGTACTGGCTTGCCGTAGGACGGCGCTTCAGAGATGCGTACATTGCGTGGGATTATCGTCTCGTACACTTTGCTGCCCATGAACTGACGTACATCGGCAACCACTTGATTGGAGAGATTATTGCGTGAGTCGTACATCGTGAGCACGATGCCGTGGATCGACAATGTCGGATTGAGCGTGGTTTTGACTTGCTCGACAGTTTTCAAAAGTTGCGACAAACCTTCGAGCGCAAAGAACTCGCATTGCAGCGGAACGAGAATTGAATCCGCCGCTGCCATCGCGTTCACCGTGAGCAGATTGAGCGATGGCGGGCAGTCGACCAGCACGTACGTAAAATCATAATTGCGCGTGCCGCTGTTGAGCTGACGTAGTGCGTTGCGCAGACGGAACGCGCGGTCGCGCTGCTGGCCGATCTCAAGCTCGAGGCCGGATAGATCGAGCGTCGATGGTGCGATGTAGAGTTGCGGCACAGCGGTCTGCAGAACGGAATCGCGTATCGGGGCAGCGCCGGTGAGCACATCATAGGTCGACGTGCGGCGCGATTTGCGTTCGATGCCGAGGCCGGTTGATGCGTTTCCTTGCGGATCGAGATCGACGATCAGCACGTGCTCGCCGATAGCGGCGAGCGCAGTGCCAAGATTGATTGCGGTCGTGGTCTTGCCGACCCCACCCTTCTGGTTGGCGATGGCTAGCACCCGCGGGCGGACAGCGTTCGTTTTCGCAGCCGGCTTGCCGAAGGGCACAACCTGAGGGTCGGCAGATTGGTCGGGGGTCGGGGCGTTGGTCATGATCGGCAGTCCATCGGTTGGATCGGCGGCGAGGCGGTAGCCGTCGAAATTGTCCTTGAAATCCAGGTCTTAAGCGCTCCGAAGCGGCTTAAGACTCCGGATAACGACGATTGAACTCTCGGGACTGGTCTTGCTGGGCACTTTTGCGGCCTCAAGTTTCCAATATTTAGCGGCATCGGTCAATTCAGCATCTATATCTTGACCCTTGGGAAACAAACCGACCGCTCCTCGGCTGATCAAAGGAAACGCCAGATCGCACAGGATTTTCAATGGAGCTAAGGCACGGGCTGTCACTGCGTGCACGGTTTCTGCACAGCTTTCCCCAAATTTCTCTGCGCGTTCTTGGTGGACGACCGCGGCCGCCCCTGTCGCCCGCACCGCTTCGCGCAAGAAAGCTGCCTTTTTTCCATTACTTTCAATAAGATACACTTTAGCGCCGGGGTGATCCGCGAGCGCGCAGGCAATCGGTATCCCGGGAAAACCGCCGCCAGATCCGAGGTCGACCCAGACATGGGCCTCGGGCACCAGGGGCAGGAGCTGAAGCGAATCGGCGATGTGCCGGGTCCACAGCTCGTGAAGCGTTGAAGATGCAACGAGATTGAGTTTGCTCTGCCAGAGCAAAAACACCTTTACGTAGGTGTCGAGCCGCATCTCCGTTTCACGTGAAACAGGAAAGAGAGTGAGCGCACGCGCTTTGTCGGCAGCGAAATCGAAAGTCCCCTGCCCGCTCTTGCTCACGCAGTCTTCGCGGATATTTTTTTGCCACGTCGAACGTGCGCTACCAGCAACGTCAATGCTGCCGGAGTGACTCCATCGATACGACTCGCATGTCCAATCGTGCGCGGACGATGCGTTTGCAATTTCTGTTTCATCTCGTTCGACAATCCCGGCAGCGCTGCGTAATCGAAATCATTGGGCAGTTCGAAACTTTCATCGCGCCGATAGGCTGCGATGTCGGCGGCCTGGCGAGAAAGATAGACATCGTACTTCGCGTCGATTTCGATCTGTTCGGCAATCTTCGGCGCGAGTTCACTGAAGCGCGGCCAAATCCTCCCAAGATCGGAAATCGTCAGGTTTGGATACGACAATAACTCGAACGCAGTGCGACGCTGTCCGTCTTTATTGAGCGACAGCCCATGACGCTCGGCTTCTTTCGGCGTCAGCGAAATCATTTTTGCAAATTCGCGTGCGTCTTTCAGTGCTGAAGATTTTTTTTGATGCGCGCGCGTGCGTTCCATGCTCACGCAACCAATTGCAATTCCAATATCAGTCAGACGTTGATCGGCATTATCGGCGCGCAACTGCAGACGATATTCAGCGCGCGAGGTAAACATGCGATATGGCTCGCTGACGCCGCGCGTGACGAGATCATCGATCATCACACCAAGATACGCATGCGCACGATCAATAACGATTTCACCACCCTCGCCTGCCAAAGATGCTGCATTGAGACCCGCAAGAAGTCCTTGTGCCGCAGCCTCTTCATAGCCTGTGGTGCCGTTGATTTGACCCGCCAAAAACAATCCACGCAAACGTTTTGTTTGCAGTGTCGGCGTGAGTTCGCGCGGGTCTACGTAGTCGTATTCGATTGCATAGCCGGGACGAACGAAGCGCGCGCTCTGCAAACCGGAAATTGTCGCGACCAGCGCGTGCTGAACCTCTTCCGGAAGCGAAGTCGAAATCCCATTCGGATAGACAGT
The DNA here is from genome assembly GCA_036391175.1 of Pseudolabrys sp. Classification (GTDB taxonomy): domain Bacteria; phylum Pseudomonadota; class Alphaproteobacteria; order Rhizobiales; family Xanthobacteraceae; genus Pseudolabrys. Next base: position 3,425 of record DASWAK010000121.1, on the reverse strand, counting down.
GTGATCTTCGAGACCTTCCGGCTCCAGAAAAATCTGATGCCCATCACGCTCGCCGAACTTCACGATTTTGTCTTCGATCGACGGACAGTAACGCGGACCACGACTCGCGATTTGTCCTGAGTACATCGGTGAGCGAAGCACATTGTCGCGTATGATTTTGTGCGTCGCCTCGTTGGTGCGCGTTATGCCGCATTCAATCTGCAGATTTTCAATGCGCGTTGTCAGAATTGAAAACGGCTCTGGCGGATCGTCGCCGGGCTGCATCTCGAGCGCGGACCAATCGATTGTGCGGCCGTCGAGCCGTGGCGGTGTGCCGGTTTTTAATCGGCCAAGAGCAAAGCCGAAATTTTCCAGCGTATGCGAAAGTCCCGTCGCTGGCGCTTCGCCGACGCGTCCAGCGGGAATTTGCTTTTCGCCAATATGAATCAAGCCGCGCAGAAACGTGCCGGTTGTAAGCACCACGGCGCCAGCAGAAATCTCGCGACCATCAGCGAATCTGACACCGCAAACACGACCGCGCTTGATCGCGAGATCGTCGGCTTCCGCTTCGATCACTTGGAGATTTGGAGTAGCGCGAATCGCGGCCTGCATCGCTGCCGCATAAAGCTTGCGGTCGGCCTGGGCGCGTGGGCCGCGGACGGCTGGGCCTTTGCGACGGTTCAGAACCCGAAATTGAATGCCGCCCAGGTCAGCGATTCGGCCCATAAGGCCATCCAGAGCGTCGATTTCACGCACCAAATGTCCTTTTCCGAGCCCGCCAATCGCTGGATTGCAGGACATGGCACCAATGGTGGCGAACTGGTGGGTAATGAGGGCCGTCTGGGCGCCCATACGGGCGGCCGCAGTCGCGGCTTCACAGCCGGCATGGCCGCCGCCAACCACCACGACATCGAATCGGTCGAGCATTGAAACCTCAGAGGCCGCGTTTTAGCGAAGGCGCGGGGAGGGGTCAAAAGCGTTGATTCTGGCGAAAATGTTTCACGTGAAACACTGAGGTCACTAAGGTAATGGATTCCAAGCCCCTTTTTGTGAAGCCTAGTTCTAAACGCGCCTCGCATCGCCAAAAGAAAAGCCATGGTCAAACTTCATCAGCCGCTCGGTACAACTACCCGCAGCCTATTTTCCAATGCAAAAATCGCGGAAAATCACATCCAGGATATCCTCCACATCCACCCGGCCGGTAAGGCGCCCAAGCGAGCGCACCGCAATGCGTAGCTCCTCGGCCAGCAAATCCTCGTGGCCGGAGAGATCGCGCACCAGCGCCCGCCGCAAGGCGGCCAGTGTATCCTCCAACGCCTGCCTGTGGCGCTCGCGGGTTACCAATGCTGACTCCGCCCCGGCTAGAAAACCTTTGGCGTAGTGGGCTAGCTCGACCAAAAGCCGGTCAAACCCTTCACCTGAAACCGCCGAAATATTGAACTCTAATTCATTATTAGTGAATTTAAATTCACTCTTTTCGCTTAAGCTTTCATTAACTGTATCTTTTAGGGGCTTATTAGTCTGGCCGCCCGATTCAGTTTTTCCTATCAGTTGATCTTGTTGTTCATTTATTCGCCTGTCTCGTTGAACTAAATCAATTTTATTGCGTATCAGCCACGCTGGAGGGGCAGGGCGGTTCTTTCCGGCTTCGGGCAATAACTGCACGCACGCCGGATCGGTCGCATCAACAACCCACAGCACCAGATCAGCACTCGCTGAGCGCGCGCGCGCGCGGCGCACGCCTTCCAGTTCAATGGGGTCGTCAGTCTCGCGAATGCCCGCAGTATCAAGCAGCGTCACGGGCAGTCCGCCGAGATCGAGGTGCACCTCGATCACGTCGCGGGTCGTGCCGGGATAAGGCGAGACAATTGCTGCCTCGCGCTTCGCAATTCGGTTGAGCAACGTGGACTTGCCGGCATTCGGCGCACCGGCAATGGCAACCACCAGCCCCTCACGCAACCGCTCGCCACGGCCACCATCCGCGAGCACAGATGCAATCTCGCCTTCGAGCGCGCGGGCGATTTTCAATGCCGGCGTGACAAGATCCTGCGGCACGTCAGCCTCATCGGAGAAATCGATGCGCGCCTCAACGAGTGCCAGTGCCTGGATCAGCTGCGCGCGCCAGTTTTCCGCGCGATTGCCTAACACCCCGGTCATCTGACGGAACGCCTGACGGCGCTGGCCTTCTGTCTCTGCCATCACCAGGTCAGCAAGGCCCTCCACCGCCGTAAGGTCGAGCTTGCCGTTCTCGAAAGCGCGACGGGTGAACTCGCCAGCCTCCGCCGGACGCAAGCCCGAAAGCTCCGAAAGCGCGCCAAACACAGCTGCCACCACCGCGCGCCCGCCGTGAAGCTGAAGCTCGGCGACGTCCTCGCCGGTTTCGCTATGAGGTGCCGGAAACCAAAGCGCCAGCGCGTGGTCGATGATCGCGCCATCGCGCCCGCGGAGGCGCGCTAGAGTAGCTTTTCGTGGAGCAGGAATTTTGCCGGCAATCACCTTGAGTGCTTCGCCTGCCCGCGGACCAGAAATGCGCACCACCGCAATTGCCGCCGGGGGGCTACCGGACGAAAGGGCATAGATGGTCTTGCGCGTTGGTTCAGACATCGCGGCGCACGGAAGCCCCGGGATAGGGCAGGGGTCAAGTCCCGCGGCAGATCACTGTCGCATTGGCCTGCTGGCGAAATCGTTGATCGACCTGCTGTATACGCCGTTGCCCGTGCGTTGATGCCCAATGCCGCAGGATGGGGGGCGGCTATCGTGACAAACGTGTTACGCAAAGAGCGGCGCCATCAGGATGCGGCGTCACGAGAGGAGGCGACATGTCACTGAGACTGAGGCTTCGTTTTGTCGTCATTCTGCTATTGCTTGGATTCGCAATCTCTTCAGAAACGCTGGCCCACGCGCAGGGCGATCTTGCCCGCGCCTACCGCGTGATTGCATCGAAGAAATTCGTTGATCTGACCCACAGTTTTGCCCCGGACACGCCGGTATGGTCCGGATTCGGGCAGGCGAAGTTCACCCCAGCCGCAGATCCGAAGACGCACAAGCCCTACATGATCAAGGGCGACGGCTTCCGCGCCACCTTCTATGAAATCGTGGGGCAGTACGGCACCCACGTCGATCCCCCGGCACATTTCGACGAAAAAGGGATCACCATGGATGAGATCCCACTCAAACAGATGATCCTGCCGTTGATTGTTCTCGATGACACGCTGTACTTGGCGAAAGACCAAAATCACGCGTTCTCGGTGGCCGACCTGCGCGCCTGGGAGAAGAAGCACGGTCGCATACCACGAGGCTCGTTCGTTGCGCTACGCACCGACATGTACAAGGACTGGAACAGCAATCCGGAGCGATTCAAGCGCGCCCCGTTTCCAGCCTGGGCATTCGAAACAATCAAGTTCCTATACGAGCAGCGCGGCGTGGTCGCGACCGGCCACGAGGCC
>DASWAK010000120.1:0-2254 GCA_036391175.1 Pseudolabrys sp. | reverse complement strand
CGAACAGATAGTGTCCGTTCATGATTTGTTTCTGGCGTGGACCCATTTATTGCGTCGGCCGGACGGGGAGAGACAGATGCTGACCCGCAAGCAGTTCGAACTCCTGCGCTTCATCCACGAGCGGCTGACCGAGGCCGGAGTGCCGCCCTCGTTCGATGAGATGAAGGACGCCTTGGATCTGCGTTCAAAGTCGGGCATTCACCGGCTCATTACAGCCTTGGAAGAGCGCGGCTTCATCCGGCGTTTGCCCAACCGGGCACGCGCGATTGAGGTGATCAAACTGCCCGATTCGGTCGGCCACGGCCTCGGCTCTGCCCGCTCGCGCGGTTTCACACCGAGCGTGATCGAGGGCGACCTTGGGCGCGTACGCACAACTTCTGAGGACGATAGCGGCCGGCCGGTTGCAGTGCCGGTCATGGGCCGCATTGCCGCCGGTACGCCTATCGAGGCGATCCAGACGCGCAGCCATGTCATCAACATGCCCCCTGACCTGCTTTCTGCCGGCGACCATTTCGCGCTGGAAGTCCGTGGCGACAGCATGATCGAAGCCGGCATCCTTGACGGCGATATTGCACTGATCCGCAAGTCCGAAGCGGCTGATACCGGCGACATTGTAGTCGCCCTGATTGATGACGAGGAAGCAACTCTCAAACGTTTCCGCCGGCGGGGCGCCTCAATAGCGCTTGAGCCCGCCAATACCGCTTACGAAGTGCGGATCCTTCCTCCTAATCGCGTACGCATCCAGGGCAAGTTGGTCGGCCTGTTCCGGAGATATTAATCCTCGCCGGAGCGGTTGATTTTGCACGCAAGTCCATAGCGGTACGCGCACGTTTCGGAATTTTTCGAAATATCGGAATAGCAATTTCAGTCATATCTAGAGAGTTTGTGGGCGTTTTACGCGTTACAAGTGGCTACGCGCATGCTGTCAGCCTGTGGCCTTTTCCTTGGCCCAGGTATCGCGGAGACCAATCGTACGACTAAACACCAACTTGTCGGGTTTCGAATCCCGATCGGTGCAGAAATAACCCTGCCGCTCGAACTGTACCGGTTGCTCGATCTTGGCGCTAGCGAGTGCCGACTCAAGGCGGGCTTGGCTCAACGTTTCGAGCGAATTCGAATTGAGATCGGCAGTAAGGTTTTCGCCGCCACTGGGATCGGGTTTGGTGAAGAGCGGATTATAGAGCCGCACTTCCGCTGGAATAGCATGTGCGGCCGAGACCCAATGAATAGTGGCCTTCACCTTACGCCCATCTGGCGCGTTGCCGCCCCGAGTCGCCGGGTCGTAGGTGCAGTATAGTTCGATCACCTCACCCTTCGCGTTCTTCACGGCCTTGTGGCAACTAATGAAATAGGCGTATCGCAAGCGCACCTCGGCACCGGGAGAAAGCCGAAAAAATTTTTTCGGCGGGCTCTCCATGAAGTCATCCTGCTCAATATAAATTTCGCGCGCGAATTTAATCTTGCGGACCCCTGCGGCAGGATCGTCAGGGTGATTGGCGGCCTCGAGTTCCTCGACTTGCCCTTCCGGATAATTCTCAATCACGACCTTTAACGGACGCAGTACCGCCATGCGACGCCGGGCATTTCTGTTGAGAACCTCACGCACCGAAAAATCGAACATGCCCACATCGACCACGCTGTTGGCCTTGGCAACGCCGATCCGTTTGACAAAATCGCGTATAGCTTCCGGCGGCACACCGCGCCGGCGCAATCCCGCTAACGTTGGCATACGAGGATCGTCCCAACCGCTTACATGCCCGCCGCGCACCAATTCGGTAAGCACGCGTTTGGAGAGGACAGTGTAGGTCAGGTTGAGGCGAGCGAATTCATATTGGTGCGGTTGCGACGGGACCTTCAAATTGGCGATGAACCAGTCATACAGCGGCCGGTGGTCCTCGAATTCCAGCGTGCAAATCGAATGAGTGATGTGCTCGATCGCGTCCGACTGGCCATGCGCAAAGTCGTAGCTCGGGTAGATCTTCCATTCGGTTCCAGTGCGCGGATGGTTGGCGTGCAGTATTCGGTAGAGCACCGGGTCGCGCAGGTTGATGTTGCCGGACGCCATATCGATCTTGGCGCGCAGCACGCGCGCGCCATTAGGGAATTCGCCTGCGCGCATACGGCGGAAAAGGTCAAGATTTTCGTCCACGCTTCGGTCACGGAACCGACTATTCTTACCTGGCTCGGTTAAGGTACCACGATTGACGCGCATCTCTTTCGAGCTTTGATCATCCACATAGGCCTTCCCTGCCCG
>DASWAK010000119.1:0-12760 GCA_036391175.1 Pseudolabrys sp. | reverse complement strand
TCGATCGCGGACCGGACGGATCGAATGGTCTTGAGCCTGATACCGGCAATAACGCGGGACGCCGTCGCCGCCGCCGCGTCGCGCGCTGAACACAAAACACAAACTAACTTTGATGAACATTTCGCCGCCGTCGCTGACACGAGTTCACGTTTGGCGGGGACGAACGGGTGGGCAATGCGACCCGGCTCGTTCGGACGCGAACGGATAAGCAGCTCTTCAGAATAAAATAGCTACCGGCGCGGGCGCACGGGCTCGAGGGGGCGCGCCCGCTCGGCCGGCCGTGCTGGTGGCTCGGGTTGCTGCGTCGCGCATCGTGAGGCGGCAACGGCGGCCTGCGCCGCCCGCATCAGGCCCGGTTCCGGCGCCATCGCGCGGATCGCGATAATTCCGGTGGGCGTCGGCGATTCCACGATCAGCCGGTCGGCGGCGGTGACTTCCTCGTCCTCCGGTACCTGGTCGTGCTGCGCCGTGGTCATCAGGTCGAGCTCGATCACGCGCCGTCCGGCGGCGCGGTCATTGATCGCGTAATAGGCGACGTCATTGCGCGTGTAAAAGGACACCGACGTATAGGCAGGGCTCACCGGCACGGTCAGCTTCAGCGGTCCTTGCGAAAGATCGTAACGGCACACGGCACTTGCGAAAGCCGGGTCCATGAACGGCATAACCGCTTTCTCGGGCGTGGGGGTGGGTAGGGCGACGATGGTGTTCACTGGCGCGATGGGGGTCAGGCGCGCAAAGGCATCCTTTGTCGCGGTGCGCGGCAGGATGATGACGGCTGCAAGATGCACAATGCCGCCGAGCAGCAAGCCGCCGAAGATCAAGAGCACCCATCGGATGATCATGGGCAGGCCCTCGTCGTCACGTCGGGCATCGGCACCTCACGGCCGGCTTTTGTCGAAACGCCCACCGCGGTGTCGTATAGGCGAAGTACCAGTTCATAGCGCTCAACACCGCCGGTCGGCAGCCAATTGCCCGGATTGGCGCGCGGAGCCACGACGATTTCGAAACTGCCGTCGGCGTGGCGGACGACTTCCTGGCTGGTGAAGCCATAGCGATTTGTCGAGTTGGCCACTAGTCCGCCGTCGCGATTGTAGAGCGTCACGGTCCAAAACCGTGCCGCTGGCGTGATGCCAGAGACGACCACCTCGCAGCGCCCGTCGAGAGATTTGCCATCGTCATCAGACGTAAGGGTGAACGACACGCCATCGCCCATCGCGATCGGCAACCGGCCGGACCGTGCGATCGATGCGCGCTCATATGGATCGGCGTCCGTTGTTCCGCTTTTCGGCCAGGCGGTCCAGCTCTCGATCGACAGGCCGCCGAAGGCGGCACCGCGCGTGAGTGTGTAATAGGTCAGGCCGAGGCCGACGACGGCAGCGAGGGCGAGACTAAACAACGTTCCGAAGAGCAGCCGCACGGACGATTCCAACAGAAAAGCTTGATTTAGGTCGGCAGGATACGCCGGCCGCTGGCGCAGGGCCAATCAGTTGTGGTTGCCGAAAGCGCGCCCTTCCAGCGATGAAGCAAGCGCATCGCCGGCGTGCGGCGCCTCCGCCTGTTTGTCTTTGACCGTTGAAACCGTTGGCCGCGCGGGCCCGAGCGCGCGGTTGGCATCATCCATCAGCCGCTCGACCCGGACCAGCGCGTCGGCCCCACGCTTGGTCAGTAAAGCCGGCCGGGGCGCGGGCGCATTCGGTTTCGGTTTGACTTCGGCAACGGCAGGCTGCTGGCGGACCTGCGGCACCGCAACGCCGGGGAGCTGCTTGAGCTCAACACCTTCGTGTGCATAGGCCATGATGTTGTGCCACGTCATCGCCGGAAGTGAGCCGCCGGTCATCCGATTCATCACCTGGTAGTCGTCATTGCCAAACCAGACGCCACATACGAAATTACCCGTATAGCCCATGAACCAGGCGTCGCGATAAGCATTGGTGGTGCCGGTTTTGCCGGCGGCCGTGACACCGTCAAGGCGAGCGCGGCGACCGGTGCCGTTCTCGACAACGTTGTTCATCATTTTGATCATGTCAGCCGCGACGCCGACCGGCAGCACCTGCCGCGGCTTCGGCCCGTCGCGGTCGAAACGCCAAACGAGATCACCGGTGCCGGTGCGCACTTCGAGGATCGCGTGCGGCGTCACAGCCTTGCCCATATTGGGGAAGGTGGCATAGGCGCCGGTGTGATCGAGCACGGTGACCTCGTCGGCGCCGATAGGCAGCGACGGCGTATCCGGCAGCGGCGTGCGGATGCCCATTTCGTGCGCGGTCTTCACGATGCGCGCGCGCCCGACCTTCGGATTGCCGTTGCCGATCGAAATCGACAGCTTCACCGCGATGGTGTTGATCGAATGCGTAAGCGCCTGCAGCAGCGTCATCGATCCGGCATAGCCATGGCCATAATTGTGCGGGCACCAGTTGCCGATGCAGACCGGCCCGTCGACCACAATTGAGGTCGGCTTCATGCCCTGCATGAGCGCGGTGGCATAAACGTAAGGCTTGAACGAGGATCCCGGCTGACGCATCGCGTCGGTCGCGCGGTTGAATTGACTCGCGCCATAGTCGCGGCCGCCGACCATGGCGCGTACGGCGCCATCGACATCCATCAGCACGGCAGCCGCCTGCCTAGCGTGATATTCCTGCCCGTATTGCCGCAGCGAGCTCTCGATCGCTGCGTCCGCATTCGCCTGAAGGTTGGTATCGAGCGCAGTGCGCACCACGAACACGCGCTCGGTCATTGTTTTCGGGAAGCTGTCGACGAGCTTCTTCATCTCGTCGAAGGCCCAGTCGAGATAATAATTCGGCGCGCGGTCGTCGCGGCGATCGACCGGCGTTGCCGGATGACGGCGGGCGCCGAACACCTGGCCTTCGGTCATCATGTTGGCTTCGACTAAATTGTCGAGCACGACGTTGGCGCGGGCGCGCGCCGCGGGCAGATTAATGTGCGGGGCGAACTTGGACGGCGCCTTGAACAGGCCGGCGAGCATCGCGGCTTCCGCGAGGTTCACGTCGCGCGCCGACTTGTTGAAGTAGTACTGCGCGGCCGCATCCACGCCGAAGGCGCCGCCGCCCATATAGGCACGGTCGAGATAAAGCTTGAGGATCTCGTTCTTGGTCAGACGCGCTTCCAACCACATGGCGAGGAATGCTTCCTTGACCTTGCGCTCGATTGTGCGCTCGTTGTTCAGGAACAGATTCTTGGCGAGCTGCTGGGTGATGGAGGAGCCGCCCTGCACGACGCCGCCGGCGCGCGTATTCGCCACCAGCGCGCGTGCGGTGCCCGGAATGTCGATGCCGAAATGCTCGTAGAAGCGCCGGTCCTCGGTCGAGAGCACCGCCTTGATCAGGTGGTCGGGAAACTGGTCGAGCGGGATCGCGTCATTATGTTTGATGCCGCGCGAGGCGACCTCGTTGCCGTAGCGGTCGAGGAAGGTCACCGCCAGCTCGGATTTCTTCAGCCAGTCGTCATCGGAGGTCTCGCGGAACGCAGGGATCGCCAGCGCCAGCATCACCACCAGGCCAACAGTGCCGAGCGTGGCGCCTTCCGACACCAGTTCGTTGAGCCCGCGCCGCCAGCCGGAGACATGGAAGCGGTCCATGAAGGTGGAAAAGCGCTCGTAGGTTTCGCGCAGGCCGGAGGCGCTGCGGAACACGCTGAAGTCCACCCATGCGTCCAGCCCGAGCAGGAACCGCTTGATGTTGGGCTTCCAGTCGTTGGGAAATAGGTCGCGCAAGCTTTGCCGCTCGTGAATTTAGGGCCGGCGGGGCGCCGGCGAACCGAATTTAGCCGATCCGCCAACCCACGGCCAATGCCGCAGTTCCGCCCGACTGGCAGCAATGTGGACGAAAATTGCGGTGAAAAAGGGCCCGATTGTAAGGCGGCCGCGCGCCCAGGCAGCCTCTTTTAATGCTTGTTTGTGCTCCCGCACTGTCCCTACGCTCCAACTACAATAAGTAGGATTGTGGGCTCGGCCATCGCGTGTCCTAACTGCCGCTGAACGGGCCAGTGCCCGCTAATCATCAAAGCTAATTTTAGGGGGCTATGGGCAGTTTTGCCCGATCTGGGATTGATTGATGCCTTCCTACGGTCCCTATTTGGTACTAGCGATGACGTGCACTAGGTCGGCGGCTTCTTTTGTCGGTGAGGGATCAAGGGGACGGAGGACGACTTGGGTCGTTCAACATCGGTCTCAATCTGAGGGAAGTATTTCAAAATCGTTTGCTCCAACGATTTGCAGATTTCTTCCGCCATGTCCGACTCAAGTAATTTCTTAGCTGATGCCGCAGATATTGGAGTGTCCATCAGCTTCTCCTGTAAATGTAGTTTGTCTCTAAATGAGTCGGGTCATGAAAGTGCAGTAACACTGCACCGCGATACGGAAAGAGGTTAGTGAGGGGGTAATACCGTCCCGTGATGCATTTGACGCGCGTTCGGCTCTAGTTTCGGTTTCATATGTCAGCCTTCCGGAACGCGCGGCCAGACTAGACTGGCGCTCGCTTCTCAGTGCTAATGGTAGGGTTGGGTTAATTTTCTCTCTCCGAGAGCCGCGAGAAAAAGTGAAGACATTGCGTGGTCTTCTTCCATTATGCCGCAATAGCGACGGCGGTTCGACACGGCAGAACCGCGGCCAGTGACGCAACCCACCCCAGGCGCTACAAGGGTCACTGAGGATTCTCACTAATGCTCGACCCGCAAGCCCCGTTCTGGCGCCACAAGGCGATGTCAGAAATGACGCGCGCTGAATGGGAGAGCCTGTGCGACGGCTGCGGCCGCTGCTGCCTGAATAAGCTGATCGACGAAGACACGAACGACACTCTGTTCACTGATGTGAGTTGCAAGTTGCTCGACTGCCAGAAGTGCCGCTGCCGCGACTATGCCCACCGTCAGGCCAAGGTAAAGGATTGCGTGCGACTCACCCCACGTAATGTACGGCGGCTGAAATGGTTGCCGCCGACCTGCGCCTACCGGCTGGTCGCGGAGGGCAAGGATCTCGCCTGGTGGCACCCGCTCGTTTCCGGCGATCCCGAGACGGTGCACACAGCCGGCGTCTCGGTGCGCGGGCGCGTTGCGGCGAGCGAGGCCGACGTGTCGGACGCGAAGCTCCAGGAATATATCGTCAGTTGGCCGGGGAAATGGCCGAAGGGAGCACGGCGCAAGCCAGGGACTCGGAGGTAGTCTTCACCGCCCCCTCGGCGTAATTGCAAAATCATAAGTGCGCGGCTCGGCGGCGCCGGTGAACGAATAGTGCCACCATTCGCGGAAGTAATTTGCAAAGCCGTGGTGGCGCATCGCCGTGTTCAGCACGGCGCGCCAGCGCCGCTGCTCGGGGGCAATCGCGCTGCTCATGCCGTAGCTCCTGGTATCGAAGCAGTCGAAGCTGGTGCCCATGTCGATGCCGTTGTCGGGCGCGCGCTTCGCAAACGGGCCGGTGCAGGGGTCATAACGCGCCGCCGGATCGAAGCGCGGCGCAGGCGCGGGCGGCAATTTGATCAGCGTGAGATCAACCGTCGTCCCGGTTGAATGCTTCGACTGCGCGGCGATGTAGCCGAGCGCGAACAGATTGCGCTTGTGCAGCACCGGGTAGAAGCGCCGGGTGGCCTCGTCGTCCTTGCCGTCATGCGCCCAATCCGCCATGGCGCGCACCGCGCGAGTCGGGCGGTAGCAGTCGTAAACCTTGAGGCCCAGGCTTTCGCGCGCGAGATCGGCCTGCACGCGCTTGAGCGCTTCCGCCGTCTCGCGGCGCAGGATGCATTCGGCGGCACCATAGCCGGGCAGAGGATGGCCGGTGAAATTGTCGGCTGTCGCGTAGCGGATGTCCTGCGCAATACTGGAGTCGATGTCGCGCAGATAGGCGAAGCCGGGCGGGAGCATCTCGCGCGCGTGGGCGGAGGTGGCGAGGAGGAGTATGGCTATGATCCACCTTGCGATGTGCTGGAAATGGCGCGTCATCAGTCCCCGGCCGTCGTCACGATTCGCTTCTGTCATCATTCGCGAAAGCGGATGATCCAGGATCCGCTGACATTCATTGTTGCCTTGCCAGTCCATGGCGTACTGGATGCCCCGGAATGACGAGTGTTAGCGCCTTGCACATACCACCCCCGCGCCAACACGTCTTGCTTTGTCGAAACCGGCAGGGCATTGAGCGGGTTGCCGGCGATGAGTATCTCCCAGCCCCGCGTCATGACCTCCGCAAAACCAAAACCCAAGCCGCGTCCCGCCAAGCAGGAACCGGAATCAAAGCCGCGTGCGGCGAAGCCCGAGGCGCTGCCCGAGCCGCGCGCGCTCACGCATCCGGAAATCAGGACCATCGTGCTCGGCATCATGCTGGCGATGTTCCTCGGCGCGCTCGACCAGACCATCATCGCCACCGCGCTGCCGACCATCGGCCGGCACTTCGGCAATCTCGATGACCTGTCATGGGTGGTAACCGCCTATCTGCTCACCGGCACGGCTGTGACCCCACTTTACGGCAAGCTCGCCGATATCCATGGCCGCCGTGTGATGATGCTCACCGCGATCGTCATTTTCGTGACGGGGTCGGTCGCCTGCGCGCTGGCCCCGGGCATGACTGCGCTGGTGCTCGGACGCGCGGTCCAGGGCCTCGGCGGCGGCGGACTGATGGCGCTGGCGCAAACCATCATCGCGGATATCGTTTCGCCGCGCGAACGCGGCCGCTACCAGGGCTATATCGGCGCGGTGTTCGCTACATCATCGGTGGGCGGGCCGGTGCTGGGCGGATTCCTGACCGAGCATATCGACTGGTCGCTCATTTTTTGGATCAACCTGCCGCTCGGTCTTGTTGCGCTCGGCATGACTTCGAGCGTGCTGCGCCGGGAGGTCTTTCGTCCGCGCAAGCACAGGCTCGATGTCATCGGCGCGCTGCTGATGATGTCGGCTGCGATCGCGCTTCTGCTCGCGCTGTCATGGGGCGGGCGGCGCTTCGAATGGATCTCGCCGCAAACCGGCGCGCTGCTGCTCACTTCCGCGATCCTGTGGGGCCTGTTCGTCTGGCGCCTGGTGGCGACGCCCGAGCCGTTCCTGCCGCTCGCGGTGCTCGGCAATCCGGTAGTGCGTTGCGCAACGCTCGCCGGCGCGTGCAACATGGGCACGCTAGTCGGCATAACCATTTTCGTGCCGCTCTATTTTGAGGTGGTGCTGCATCTCTCGGCGAGCCAATCGGGCATGGCGCTGATTCCGCTGATGGCCGCGACCGTCACGTTTTCCACCATCACCGGTCGTTTGATGACGCACATGGTGCACTACAAGCGCGTGTCGCTAATTGGGCTTTCGATGTCGATCCTGTCGCTCGCGCCGCTGGCGATCTGGCCGGCATCGATGCCGACTGCGCTGGTGTTGTTGCTGTTGCTGGTCATCGGCGCTGGGCTCGGCACGGTGTTTCCGGTGTCCACCGTCTGCATGCAGAACGCTGTTTCGCGTTCCCAGATGGGCATCGCCACCGGTGCCGCCAATTTCTTCCGCGCGCTGTTCTCAGCGCTGGTCGTTGCGGTGCTGGGCGCGATCGTGCTCGGCGGGCTCGGGGGCGTCGCCGGTATGTCGGTTGAAATGCTGGCGCGCACGGCGTCAGCGCCGGAGCTCGCCTATGCCTTTCGCTTCGTTTTCCTCGCCTGCGCGCTGGTTCTTTCGTTCGGCATGGCGTTCCTGATTTCGATGGAGGAACGGCCGCTCAAGGGGCCGTCGGCGCCGTCGCAGGCCGCCACCGCGCCCACCGCGCCGGCCACTCCAATCCCAGCGTAGGGGTGAGAAGGGCGCTTCAGCCGCGGTTACCCTGAGATGCGGACCAAGCGAGCCTCGAAAGGGCGGCGGCATCATTCTTCGAGGGCCGCGCATCGCAGCCAAGTATACGCAAGCTGCACCTGCTATGGCGGGGGCCCTTAGGATGACGGCGCCTTGCAATAGCCGGTGAGGTCCGCGCGAAGTCCGGCTAGCGCAAGACGTCGACCACGGTTGCTGCCAAGACAAGCGATCCCATGCCAGCAAACGTGATGAGCGCCGAAGCCCGGCCGACCATTTCGCAGCAATGACTGAACATGGATCTGTTCTGCATAAACGCGAGGCTAGGCCGCCCAGACGCTCGGCTTACGTGATGCAGTTCACACGGCAATAAAATAATTCGTGAGCCGCTTGCAATGGCCGTAGCGGCATACCTTCCAGCTATAGCTGCGGCGAACTCGGGTTTACCCAAGTGCGGACCATTAGTGCGCGTCATTTGCAGTGTCATCGCCCGGCTGGACCGGGCGATCCAGTAAACGCCGATAACGCACCTCAGGATGACGATTACGGGCAGTCTGCGCGTCACGAAGTGGCGCGATCGCTGGCGGTCTACTAGGTTCCCGCTTTTGCGGGGACGACGGTCGGAGCTGGGTTCCGCCAAGCTCTTGACCTGCGTCAAGAGCTAGTTTGTTCTTTATGCAATAAAAGCGATGACCCTATTCAGCACTTACAAACGAGGGGTTTAGCCATGTCCAATACGATAGCGAAACTCATGACGGCGGCCGTAATCGCTGTTGCCGTGCCGTTGTATGCAGGCATTGCTTCGGCCGCTCCGGTCAGCGGCGCGTTCGCCATCAAGAACGCAGCACCAAGCAATATTGAAAATGTGCGGTACTACGGCTGGCACGGCGGCGGGTACGGCTGGCGCGGTGGTTGGGGCCGCGGTTACTACGGCGGGGGCTGGGGTGTTGGCGCCGGCATTGCCGCCGGTGCGCTCATCGCCGGCGCGCTCGCTGCGCCATACTACTATGGTGGCGGCCCTTACTATGCGAGCCCCTACTACTACGCTCCAGCGCCCGGCTACTACGCTGAGCCATACGACGACGGCGTGGCTTACTGCATGCAACGGTACAGGTCGTATGATCCAAGAAGCGGGACGTTCCTTGGCAATGATGGGTATCGCCATCCGTGCCCGTGAGAGAGTAGCGGCTGCAGTCTGACCTCACAGTCATTGCCGGCGAACAAAAACCCCGGCGTCACGCCGGGGTTTCCTTTTCGCATCTGTAAAGTCTTGCGTCGCTCGAATTTTCACTCGCAGAATTTGCAGGGCGGGAAGTCGCGGCTGTAGACCGGCTGGGCCAGAAACTTGTCTTTGCCGTAGGTCCAGAACTGGCTGACCGCTGGATAGGTCTTGATCACGGTGTTCCACAATTCCGGCTTGTCGTAGCCAAACATTTGCTTCTTCTCGACCTTCTTGATGTAGATGTCCTGTATCGGATTGCGCATGTCATCGAACGACACCGGCCCGCGCACGGCGTCGATCTTCAGCCCCGCCATGGTCTTGATGAATTGCTCGGAGCCCGGCCATTTGCCGCCCGATTTCTTAATTGTTTCGTCGATCAGCTGCGCGGTGGTGTAGTTGCTCTCCGAGAAGTAGGACGGCACCTTGCCATACTTGGTGCGATAGGCCTTCACGAAGACTTCGTTCTTCGGCGTCGTCAGCGCGGCGCTGTATTGCAGCGAGGAGACGTCGCCGATGACTTCGTCGCCCATGAAGGGCAGGGCGAATTCATCGTAGCTGGTGCCGCCGCCGATGATCGGCTTCTTGTATCCGGCAGCGCGCAATTGCTTGGGGAATTGCAGCGCCATCGGCCCCACCATCAGTGCGAACACCGCGTCGGCATCCGCCTTGATGGTTGGGATGAACGGTCCGAAGTCTTTCGTGCCGAGCGGCGGCCAGATCTTCTGCACGATCTTACCGCCGCAATCCTCGAACGTCTTCTGGAACCCCCCGACCTGCTCATAACCGAAGGCATAGTCGGCGCCGACCGCGACGATTTTCTTGTAGCCCTGGTCGCAGGCCCATTGGCCCATCGGCTGTGACGGCTGCGACGACGACCATCCGGTGCGGATTAAATAGGGATATTTGTCGGCCTGCCGCTGCGTGAGATCATCGGCCGCCGGAATCGACGCGATGTAGATCGTTTTCATTTCGGTGCTCACCGGCGCCAGCGCATAGCCGGTGGAGGCGAGCACGCCGCCGATGAACATTTGCACCTGATCATTCAGCACGAGCTTCTTGGCCTTGGTGACGCCGAGATCGGGCTTGGCCTGGTCGTCCTCGAGGATGAACTTGACGTCCATGCCCCCGAGCTTGTTGCCGTGCTCATCCAGATACATCTGGAAGCCATCGACCATGTCCTTGCCGACCTGAGCAAATAGGCCGGTCATCGGCGCAATGAATCCAATGCGCAATTCTTCGGCCTGCGCTAGCGTGAAATGTGTGCCGAGCAAAAATGCGCCGCTCAATAAGAGCGGCTTGATGGTACGCGATAGGCTCATGTCCTGACCTCCCGTCGGCCGCTCCGCTGGCCGTTCTGGTGCGGACAAGCGGAAGGCGAATGCGTGTTCCCGGAACGCAAACGGTATCACTACCTCCGCCGCGGGCGGAAGCCCGGAATATGAGCAGGATCGCGCAATTATTCCGCGCATTGAGAACTGGAGCCCGTTTGCGCGGGCATGAACGGAGGTGGGGCTAGCGGCTCCAAACAGTCCGGGACACGCGTTACGCTTTAATAAATGTCCCGTCGCGCAGTTCGGAAACGGCCTGCTGCAATTCGGCCTGGGTGTTCATGACAATCGGCCCGTACCAGGCAACCGGTTCCTGGATCGGTTTGCCGGACACCAGCAGGAAGCGGATGCCCTGCTCGCCCGCCTGCACGGTGATTTCGTCGCCGGCATCGAACAGCACTAGCGAGCGGTTGCCGGCCGTTTCGCGGAACAAAATTTCCTCGTCGTCGATCTGCTTCTCGGTGAGCACGCCGAAGGGCTTCGAGGAGGACGCAAACTTGCCGTCGCCCTCGAACACATAAGCGAAGGCATGGCGATCGAGCTCGACCTTGAGCGTCTTGCGCTTGCCCGCCGGCACGAATACGTCGAGATAGCGTGGATCGGCGGCGACGCCGTCGACCGGGCCCTTTTTGCCCCAGAAGTCGCCACACACAATGCGCACGCGTGTGCCATCGTCATCGATGACCTCCGGAATCTCGGCGCCCTTGACGTCCTGATAGCGCGGCGCGGTCATCTTGAGTGACGAGGGTAAATTGGCCCACAGTTGGAAGCCGTGCATGCGGCCCTGCGCATCACCCTGCGGCATTTCCTGATGCATGATGCCGCGCCCGGCGGTCATCCATTGCACGTCACCGGAGCCGAGCGTGCCGCAGTTGCCCAGGCTGTCGCCATGTTCGACGGTGCCGGACAATACATATGTAATAGTCTCGATGCCGCGGTGCGGATGCCAGGGGAATCCGGCGAGATAATCGCCCGGCCGATCATTGCGGAAATCATCAAGCAACAGAAACGGATCGGTTTCCGCTGTGCCGCCAAAACCGAAAGCACGGCGCAACCTGACGCCGGCCCCCTCGATGGTGGGCTGCGATTGCACGATACGTTTGACGGGACGGATGGACATGGACGGAAGTGCCTTTCATTGGGCGGCGAGGCGGACGGTACTTATTCGCGGCGGACAACCGCTCATAATACATTTATTCATGTAGGGCTTCCGTTCATAAGAAGAAGACCCTCGGGGCGCTCGGATGATGCGCGTTTTGCGTAGCTATCCGAAAAACGCTGCCGTCATCATCGCGAGGCAACTGATCAGCCCCGCCGCTGGGACCCAAACCGGCACGCGTACATGTGGCGCGTGCGTATGAACCTGCCGGTAGCGCAAGCGCAGCAGCGACAGATTGACCAGCGCGAACACCACCAGCGTGGCAAGCGACGTGCCTTCTGCCAGCCGTTCGAACGGTACCAGCAGCGCAAGCGTGAGCGTCGCCACCACGATCAGTCCGGTAGCGACCAGCGGCGTTGCGGTTTTCGGATGCACGTGGCCGGCGACATGCGGCAGGTCGCCCTGGCGCGCCATGCCGTAGATCACGCGCGCGGCCATCGTCATCTGCGCGAGCATGGTATTGAGGGTCGCGACGACGGCAATCGCGCTGATGGCTGCGGGGCTCATGCCGGCGAGCGTGCGGAACACCAGGCTGAGCGGGGCCGGCGAGGCGGCCAGCTCGCCGACCGGCACCGCCATCACCGCGATCGCCGCCACCGCGAGATAAAGCGTGGTGGAGATAACAAGCGTGAGCACCATCGCGCGGGGGAGGTCGCGATGCGGTACCTTGGCTTCTTCGACAACGTTGGCGAGATCCTCGAAACCGATAAAGGCAAAGAAAGCGAGCAGGGCGGCATAGGCAATGCCGGAAAGCACGGCGCCATCGAGCGGCGGCACGGCCATTGCCGACGCTATCGGAACGCCGGCCTTGAAAGCCGCAACGATGATGATCACGAGCCCGCCCACTTCGATCAGCGTGAACAGGCTGGCGAGCAGAACCGATTCAAGAATTCCCCAGCCGGCGACAAGGCCAAGCGCAGCCAGCACCAGAACAACGATGACGCCGCGCGGCCAATCGACGAACTGCCTGATATAGTTGGCGGCGCCGATCGAAGCCGTGGCCGACGAGATAACGCCGATGAGGATGGTGATGAGGCCGGTTAATGTGGAGAGGAACCGCGATTGGAAGGTGGCGCGCACATAGGCTGCTTCTCCCGCGCTCACCGGAAAGCGCGTGGAGAGCTCGGCATAGGAACCGACCGTGAGCGCCATGGCGAGCCCGGCGAGTAGGAACGACCAAGGCGCGTAGCGCCCGGCGTGACCGGCAACCGCTCCGATCAAAACATAGATGCCGGCACCGATGGTGATGCCGACGCCATAGAGTACCAGCAGCGGCAGGCCGAGCCGGCGGCGCAGGGCGGGCGG